>CABUWR010000164.1 GCA_902495265.1 uncultured Collinsella sp.
ACTTGGTGGCGCCCAGGCCATATGCACCCCAACGGATATAGCGCGGAACGGCGCGGATTGCCTCCTCGGTGGTGCGCATGACGATGGGCAGCATCAGAAGTGCCAGCGCCAGGGCGGCCGAGACCATCGAAAGGCCCAGACCCATGGCCTCAACAAACAAGGCGTAACCAAAGAGGCCCATAACGATGGAAGGCACCGAGGCCAGAGCATCGGCAGCATAGCGGATGATGTCGACAATCTTGCCCTGCTTGGCGTATTCAGCCAGATAGACCGCAGCCAAGACGGCAACCGGCGTGCAGATGAGCATGGCGAGTGCCGTCACGTAGATAGTCGAGACGATCGTGGGCCAAATGCCGCCCTCGGCGTTTACGCCCTGCGGCCAGCCGAAGATAAAGTCGAGCGAGATATGCGGAAGACCGTTAATGACCACGTAGGCGATGATGGCGAGCAACACCAGGGTGGTGATATAGGCCGCGGCGCGAAACACGCCGAGCATAATCTTGTTGGACAGGTCCTTGTTGATGCGGCCCTTCTTGCCATGGGAAAGGGCACGCTTGATGAGCTCGCGCGACGAGGTCGCATCGACCGTCGTGTCAACGGAATCGGACATAGCCTACCCCCTCTTCTTTGAAATCAGGCGAACGATACCCACCAGTGCAGCTGAGATGATAAACAGGACCACGCCCATGCCAAACAGAGCCGAGCGATGCAGGCCCGAGGAATAGCTCATGTCGAGTGCGATCTGGCTCGTGAGCGTCGAGATGGGGCTCGCAATGCTGTCGGGAATAACCGGGGCGTTACCTACGACCATGAGCACGGCCATGGTCTCACCGATGGCACGCCCCATACCCAAGACAATTGCATCGACAATGCCCAGCTTGGCTGCAGGCAGCACGACCTTGTAGATGGTCTGCCACTTGGTGGCACCCATGGCATAGGACGCCTCGCGAATGCCCATGGGGATGGAATTGAGGGCATCGATCGTGAGCGTGGTAATGGTGGGAACGATCATGATGGCAAGCACAAACCACGCCGTCAGCGCGCCAAAGCCAAGACCGCCGGTCAGCTGCGCGATAAACGGGCGGATGATGACCATGCCAAAGAAGCCGTAGATGATGGAGGGGATGCCCGCCAGCAGGTCGACGGCGGGGCTGATGAGCCTGCGCACGCGCTTGCTGGCGATCTCGACCAGATATACAGCCGTGCCCACACCCAGGGGCACGCCCATGGCGAGCGCACCGACCGTCACCAGACCAGAGCCCGCCAGCAGCGACATGATGCCGTAGTGGCCCTCGGATGGCGCCCACGTAAAGCTAAAGAAGTCCGCCAGGCCGATGTCGGTAAAGACGGGCAGCGCCGAGTACGTGGTAAAGACAAAGATCAGGATAACGGTGACGACCGCCAAGAACGCGCAGGCAAAGAAGATCCACTGCAGCGCCTTCTCCTTGAGATAGGTGCTACGCGACACCAACGCCAACTCACGCTTTTTGGGCGTCTGAGCCTCCTGCTCAATCTGGGGGGTTTCCTGTGCTTCCACGCTACTCACTCCCCTTTCCGTCGTTGGTGACGGGAATAAAGCCCGCCTCGCGAATCTGCTTGTCCATCTTCTCGGACGTCACATAGTCAATGTAGTCCTGCGCCTGATGCGAAGGCGTACCCTTCACAAAGAAGTAAAGGTCGCGCGAGATGGGATAGCCGCCACTTGCGACCGTCTTCTCGGATGCCTCGACATGGTTGACCGAAACGGCCTTAACCGAGGTCGTGGCGTTGAGGCTCTCGACAAAACCCAGCGAGATGTAGCCAATGGCGCCATGCGAGCGGGACACGACGTCGCGCACTTGGCCCGTACCCGAAAGAACGGCCGAGCGGCGATCGAACGGCGTGCCGTCCATCACGATGGTACGGAAGGCCTCGCGCGTACCGGACGCCTCGTCGCGGTTGATAACCTGAATCTTCAGGTCCTCTCCGCCGACTTCTTTCCAGTTGGTGATCTTGCCAGCGTAAATATCGCGGAGCTGCTCGGTCGAGAGGTTGTCGACCGGGTTGTCGTCGTTCACGATGACTGCGATGCCGTCGTGCGCGATTACGATCGGGGTCAGGCCCAAATCCTGCTCGTCGGCATTGAGGCCACGAGAGGAGCTGGCGATGTCGGCCGTGCCGTTGCTGACGGCCTCGATACCCGCAGAGGAGCCAAGGCCGGAGACGAGCACGTCGATGCCGGTCTCTTCCTTAAAGCCCTCCGCCGCGATCTCGGCAATGGGAAGGCACGTGGTCGAGCCGGCCACGGTAATAGAAGATGCGGAAGACCCCGAGGAGCAGGCACACAGCGTGAGCGTGAGCACTGCCGCGCTCAGGACCGATGCGATCTTTCTCATAGCATCACGCCGATCGCCGCATGGCGCCCACAGGTACCGCCCTCGTTGCGGTAGGAATAAAAGCGGTCGTTCTGACGAACGGTGGAAAGCTTGGTGTCCACAATGCCGCTCGCCTCGACGCCGGCGTCCATCAGCGCCTCGCGAATGGCGGCGGAAAGATCGAGCATACGAGAAGTGGCGGCATCGATGCACGCGAACTCGGAGGCAAAGCGGTCCATAAGTTCTTGGGACACCTCGTACTCGTCGCCCAGGATATGTGGCCCAATATAGGCAGAGATGTCGTCCGGCTTGCAGCCAGCCGCCTCACAGAGCGCTTGGCACGCCTTGGCGGAAATGCGCGCAATCGTACCCTTCCAGCCAGAGTGCACCACGGCAAAGCCGCCGGGAGCCACCAGCACCACGGGAACGCAATCGGCAAAGCAGAGCATCACGGGTACCTCACGGACCGTGCAGACGATGGCATCGCAGCCCTCGGCAATCTGCTCGCGAATGTTCTCGAGATCATCGGCACCGTTCGAGGTCACCGTCACGACATGGTCACCGTGCACTTGATTGGGAACAAGCAGGTTGTGCTCGCACTCGGCAGCCCCTATGGCCTCGAGCGTGCGGCGACGATTTTCTTGAACGGCAAAGGGGTCATCGCCAACATGCGAGCCCAGATTGAGTGAGGAGTACGCATCTTCTGAAACACCACCGGTGCGCTCGGTAAAGGCAAAACGAACATCGTGTGTCGCGCCCTCTACCAACGTAACTCCATCATGGTCGACACGCGAAACGTTGTCCGCACGTGCTGCCATACTAAAGCCTCCTAATAACACAAGTATCGCGGCGACGCCGCTGCAGTCCGTGCCATACGGCTGCCATACTTCATCAAAAAGGATACCCGCAGCGGTAGGGACCAAACGTAAAGGGAACGTAAGGAGATTGGAGGCTTTCGTTTACAAAGGTGAAACACAAGAAAAAAGGGGGTGCGCCCAATCGGACGCACCCCATGCAGGTCGTTGATAAAGACGAACTAGAAGCTACCGCGCTTGAGGAAGTCGGGAAGCTCAAACTGGTCGTTACCAAAGTTGGGGAGCTCGGTACCGCCAACGTTGCGAGTCGGGGCAGCCTGAGCGGGGCTGGCAGCCGGAGCGGTGCGCTGCGGCTCGGCAGAAGCAGCGGCCTTGCTCTGGGACTGCTGAGCAGCGAAGAGCTCGTCCTGACGGTTGACGTTGGAGTCGGAGAAGCCCGTAGCGATAACGGTGATGCGCACCTGGTCGCCCAGGGACTCGTCCACAACGGTACCGAAGATGATGTTGGCCTCGGGGTCGACGGCGTTGGCGACAACGTCGGCAG
>CABUWR010000165.1 GCA_902495265.1 uncultured Collinsella sp.
CCGCGGCGATCGAGCCGGCCGAGGGCGATACCGTCGAGGACGCCGCGGGCTGCTGGGTGTTTCCCGGCTTTATCGACGGCCACACGCACATGCAGTGCTGGACCGGCATGGATTGGACAGCCGATAGCTTTGAGACCGGCACGCGCGCGGCTGCCTGCGGCGGCACGACGACCATTGTGGACTACGCGACGGCCGATCGCGGCGTGACCATGCCCGATGCCTTGGCCGAGTGGCATCGCCGCGCCGAGGGAACCTGTACGGCCAACTACGCCTTTCATATGGCACTCGCCGAGTGGAACGAGCGCAACCGCGCCGATCTTTCGGCCATGCGCGAGGCGGGCGTATCGTCGTTCAAGACCTACTTTGCCTATGACCACCTGCGCCTGGACGATGCCGAGACGCTCGAGGTGCTCGAGGAACTCAAGCGCCTGGGCGGTATCCTGTGCGTGCATTGCGAGAACGGCACGCTGGTGAATGAGCTGCAGAAGCGCGTGTTTGAGCAGGGTATCCACGGGCCCGAGGGCCACGCGCTCAGCCGTCCGGACGTGTGCGAGGCCGAGGCAGTGAGCCGTCTGCTGTATCTGGCGCACTTGGCCGGCGACGCACCGGTCAACGTGGTGCACCTTTCGACCAAGCTGGGGCTCGAGGCCATCCGTGCCGCCAAGGCGCGCGGGCAGAAGAATATCTATGTCGAGACCTGCCCTCAATATCTGATGCTCGACGATACTTGCTACTTGGAGCAGGGCGAGGACGGCTTTGCGGGTGCCAAGTATGTGATGAGCCCGCCGCTGCGCCATGCGGGTGACCGTGCGGCACTGCGCGAGGCGCTTGTGGCCGGCGAGATCGATACGATTGCGACCGATCATTGCAGCTTTAACCTGCACGGGCAAAAGGACCGCGGGCGCGACGATTTCCGCGCGATTCCCAACGGCGGGCCCGGCGTGGAGCATCGTCCCGTCGCGATTGCCACGAGCTTTGAGGGGCAGCTGGGCCCCGAGGATCTCTGCCGCTTGATGAGCGAGAACCCGGCACGCATCTTTGGCATGTATCCGCGCAAGGGATGTCTTGCCGAGGGCGCCGATGCCGACGTGTGCGTGTGGGATCCCAAGGCGCGCTGGACAATCAGTGCCGCGACGCAGCATCAGGCCGTGGACTACACGCCGCTCGAGGGCTTTGAGGCGCACGGCCGCGCCAAGGCTGTGTTTGTGAACGGCGTGCTGGCCGCGCGCGACGGCGAGCCCACTGGAGCCCAACCCGGCCGCTACGTCCCCCGCTAGCAGGAAGATCAGCGGATTCCCCTCCGCAGTTGCGGTGGAATAGTTCCTGTTTAGCCGCCAAATAGGCCGTTTCAGGAACTATTTCACCGCAACTTATAGGTCTGCTGGGGCAGCGCCGGCTATTTGAGGCTGGTGGCGACGACGGAGCGGCCGAGGGCTGTCTCGAAGCGATCTGCCATCGTTGGGTCGGCAAGCGTGTCGACTTGGTTGAGCATGATGCGGGCATTGCTGAGGTTCAGCATCCGCAGCTCGGCATTGAGCACCTGGGCGACGCGCTCGGGCGTGGCGATGTCGGTGAGCTCGCAGCCGCAACGCTCGCAGAAGAGCTCGGGGCGGTGGACAACCTCGGCGACGGGCTCGCCCAGCCCCGAGGCACCGACGAGCCAGACAACGTTTGCCGTGGCGGCGGGAATTACCGGCTCCCAGGCGGCGTGGGCCTTGAGCGGGAGTTGCTTGCTGCCATCTGCCTCGGCCAACACATAGTCAAAGCGCTGCGCCAGCTCGTTGAGCGGCTCAGCGGGGGCGGAGAGCTTGCCTGTCTCCGGGTCCAAAACACCCGCCTGGCAGATACTTCCGCGGTTCATGCCCGCGCATGCCTCGCAGGTGCAGCCGGGAACATGCAGGCCCCCCGGCTTCCAAGGCGCGGAGTCCAGGCGACGGCTCGACCCGTCCCATGGCACGCCGGCGACGGGAAACATATGCGTGGTGGTGCAGAGGAGCACGCGGCCGCCAGCGCGCATAAGCTCAAGGCCCAGCGTCTTCAGCAAGGTCGACTTGCCGCCACTGCCGATAATTGCGGTAATGCCCGGCTCGATCTTGAGCGCGGAGGCAAGGTTTCCGCTCGTCGTTTCCATCTGTTCACCGCCGTATAATACTGTGATAATAAATAATCATCAGAGTAGCGGTCGAACCGCTTTTGCTCTGCTCAAACCGTAGCACAGGGAGGTGCCCCGGGAATGCTCGTATATGTTCGCGGCGCCGGCGATATCGCCACGGGCGTCGCCGCTCGCTTGGTGCGCGCCGGCGTGTCGGTCGTTATGGCCGATATCGCGGTTCCCACGTGCATCCGCCGCACAATCAGTTTTTGCGAGGCCATTCACCTGGGCGAGGTCGAGGTTGAAGGCATTCGCGCTCGCTTGGCACAGACGCCGGCAGAGGCGCTTGCAATTACCGAGGCCGGAGACGTCGCCGTCGTGGTAGACCCCCAGGCCAAGATGCTCGGCGAGCTGAAACCCGCGGCTGTGGTCGACGCGATTTTGGCCAAGCGCAACCTGGGCACCACGCGCGACATGGCGCCTGCCGTCATCGCCGTGGGGCCGGGCTTTACCGCGCCGGTCGATTGCGACGCCGTGGTCGAGACCATGCGCGGGCATTTTCTCGGCCGTGTCATTACCCAAGGTTCGCCCCAGCCCAACACGGGCGTGCCGGGCATTATCGCCGGCTATGGCAAGGAGCGCGTTATCCACAGCCCCGCCGCCGGCGTGTTTCGGTCCGACCGCGCAATCGGCGACATCGTGAGCGCCGGAGACGTGATTGGCTACGCGGGCGATACTCCCATGGTCACGCAGATTGACGGCTGCTTGCGCGGTCTTTTGGCCGACGGCGTTCAGGTGACCGAGGGCTTTAAATGTGCCGACGTCGATCCGCGCGGCGATGCCAGCTATATCAACTACATTTCGGACAAGGCGACGTCGGTCGGCGGCGGCGTGCTCGAGGCGCTCGCCATGCTCACCGGTGTATTCCAGGGATAGGAAATTGCAATGGAAAAGCTCGATGTGGTGAATGCGGCGCTTGGCGCTCTGAAGGCTGGTAAGACGTGCGAGCTGGTGGTCGTGGCCGGCACGGCAGGGTCATCGCCGCGCGGCGTGGGCGCCTGGATGGCCGTCTTTGCCGATGGCAGCCAAGCGGGTACCATCGGCGGCGGCAAGATCGAGCTCTTTGCGCTGAACGAGGCGCGCGAGCTCCTGAGCGCGGGGCAGTCGCGTCTGGTCCGCTACACCATGGGCGGCGAGAACTCCGATACCGGCATGATCTGCGGCGGAGCCATCTGCCTGTGCTACCTGCATCTGGATGCGACTCAGGCGTCGTTGTTCCAGGAAATCGCCGACGTCTTGGCCTATCGGCGCATCGGCGACTTCGTCATCGACTTTGAACCGTTTGTCATCCAGGCCCTCGAGGGCGATGTGGCCGAGTACCATGGCGAGGAATCGCGCCGCACCATTGCGGGCTGCCCCGGGCTTTCGCTGGTGGAGGAGGGGAGTAAGGTCACCTACACCAACGCGGCCTCCGAGATTCCCGCGGCGCACATCGAGACACTCTGCCCCGAGGGCCTGACCTATATCTTTGGCTGCGGTCACGTGGGCGCTGCGACGGCGCGGGTGCTCACGGCGGCGGGCTTTGCCGTCGTGGCTTGCGACGACCGCCCCGGCACG
>CABUWR010000166.1 GCA_902495265.1 uncultured Collinsella sp.
ATGTCTCGTCGGTGGAGGTGTTTGTGAACGATGGCGCGCTCGTGCTTTCGACGCGCATCTACCCTGCGACCTATGGCGTGTCCGTTGACGCCGCTGACGCGAGCGTGACCTACCACGCGCTCAACATTTAGGCGCACGTTCGCCCATCGGCGCTATACTGCAGCCGTTGCCCACGATGCGGGAAACAACCGCATCGTGGGCTTTTGTTTTGAAGGGACGGTACAGTGATGGGCGTGCAGCAGCTAGAAGATGCCTGGGCTTTGAGAGCCAGCGCGCGTGAGGCGCGTCTTGTTGCGGCCTCGCATGTGCCGGCGGCGCTGTCGCTGTTGGGTATTGTGCGGCCAGGGGATTGCCTGGTGGCCTTTGCGGATGACTTTACCGAAGCGTTTGCGCGCGGCTTTGATGGCTGCGACGTGGCGATGGTGGTGGAGCCGTCGGCTGTAGCGTTTTCTGCTGCGTCCGAGGGCTTTGATGCTTCGTTTGACGCTGAGGGCTCGCATCTGTGGTGGTTTGTGAACTCAATCGGTGGCTTTGGCCTGCGTGTGCCCGATCTGCGTGCGCTGGGTCGGGCGGCGCGTGAGGTCCATGCGCTGCTGGTTGTGGACAACACGGTGGCTTCCATCTTTGGCTGCGATCCTTTGCGTTTGGGTGCCGTGCTGTCGCTCGAGGCGCTCGACCGCGTATGCGCCGGTGAGGCGCCGTGCAAGCTTGTGGCCGCGTCGGTCGCGCGCTCGCAGCTTAAGCGCCATCGCGTGGACGCCGCTGCCGAGTGCGCGCATGCCCTGCTCGGGGGGTGCGGATTGGTCGCGCTCGACTTGTCCTCCGATGAGGCCGAGGTTCTAGAGCACGGGCTCGACACGCTCGACACCCGCATGCAGGCGCACTTCGACCGCGCTCGTGCGCTGGCTGAATATTTGGCCGCGAACGAGATGGTGCGCAACGTGCGCTACCCTGGGCTGAGTTCGCATCCCGACCATGTGGCTGCAACGGGAATTCTCGAGCACGGCTTTGGCCCGGCAGTAGAGTTCGATCTTATCGAACGTAGCGCGGGAGAGCTGTTCGATGCTTTGCCGGGGGAGTTTCGCACATCGCCCGCCGGCGGCGCAGCGACGCGCCTTTCGGCCCCACGCGGCAAGCGGGGGAGCACCATCCGCCTCTTCGCCGGCACCGACAATCCTCTGGTAGTAGCGTCCACCCTAGACAACGCCCTCCGCAAGTAGCTAATCGGGGCCTGTGCCACGAAAACGGTCTATTTACTACGTTTAAGCCATGGGGGTCGACCATACCAGTTCATTTTGAAAAGGACCAAGCTGTCTACCAGCGGTTTTATTTTCTTAATGTCCGGTATGGTCGAGGGTATTCAGCTAAACGTAGTAGAAGGGCCCGTTTTGTGGCGCGAGCCTCAATCCGAGGGCGCGGTGGACAACGATGCAGCCCCAAAAGGACTACTCTGCATTGATGCTAGCGATGAGGGCGTCGGCTTTGGTGGCGATGACGTTGTTGATATCGGCCTGCAGTGTCTCGTAGGCCTTGATGGCTCGCTCGCCGGCGGGGGTGAGGGTGGATCCGCGCGCGCCGTCGCGCTCGATGAGCTTGCAGCCCAGCTGGCCTTCGGCTTCGTTCACAATGCGCCAAGCCTTGGAATACGCCATGCCCATGCTCTTGGCGGCGCGGTTCAGCGAGTGCTCGCGGGCAATACCCTGCAGCAGCAAGACGCAGCCGTGACCAAACACGCCCGGCAGATCTTTGTCGCACGCTTGAATGACCAACTTTGCCGTCGTCTTGTACTCCATACGCCCCACGTCTCCCCGCTAAAGTGTTTGCTGGGCAAACGCAAAGCCTGCGTCAAGCCCTCGTGTGCTCTTCTTAAATCATGCATTGTAGCAGTCAAAGTGCGTTAAGATACTTCCCCAGTATTGGGCGCCCAAGGTTGGGCTGGGTCCTACGAGGCCTGCAGCCGACCGGTCGCATGGAAAAAGGAGAAACATGGCTACGTTCTTTCCCGGTGAGTCCCACACGTTTTCGGAGTATCTGCTGGTTCCTGGTTACTCGTCCTCGCAGTGCATCCCCAACAACGTCTCTCTTAAGACGCCGCTGACCCGCTTTAAGCGCGGTGAGAAGCCGGCAATCACCCTGAACATCCCCATGGTTTCCGCTATCATGCAGTCCGTCTCGGGCGTCGACATGGGTGTCGCGCTCGCTACCGAGGGCGGCCTGTCCTTCATCTACGGTTCCCAGAGCGCCGAGTCCGAGGCCGCCATGGTCAAGGCCGTCAAGGATCACAAGGCCGGCTTCGTTCAGTCCGATTCCACGCTGACCCCCGATATGACCATGGAACAGGTCATCGAGCTCAAGGAGAAGACCGGTCACTCCACCATGCCGGTTACCGACGACGGCACTCCCAAGGGTAAGCTCCTGGGCATCGTCACCAGCCGTGACTATCGCCCCAGTCGCGATGACCACCAGACGAAGGTCTCCGAGTTCATGACCCCGCGTGAGCAGCTCATCGTTGGCGACAAGAACATTAGCCTCAAGGTTGCCAACGACGTCATCTGGGACAACAAGCTCAACGCCCTGCCCATCGTCGACGACAACGATCACCTTATGGGCATCGTCTTCCGCAAGGACTACGACAGCCACAAGACCAACCCCAACGAGTTGCTCGACGGCGATAAGCGCTACATGGTCGGCGCCGGTATCAACACCCGCGACTATGCCGAGCGCGTGCCGTTGCTTATCGAGGCCGGTGCCGACGTCCTGTGCATCGACTCTTCCGAGGGCTTCAGCGAGTGGCAGAAGCGCACCATCGAGTGGATCCGCGCCAACTACGGCGAGGACGTCAAGGTCGGTGCCGGTAACGTCGTCGACGCCGAGGGCTTCCGCTTCCTGGCAGACTGCGGCGCTGACTTCATCAAGGTCGGTATCGGCGGCGGCTCCATCTGCATCACCCGCGAGACCAAGGGCATCGGCCGTGGCCAGGCCACCGCGCTGATCGACGTCTGCCGTGCTCGCGACGAGTACTACGAGGAGACCGGTGTCTACGTGCCCGTGTGCTCCGACGGCGGTATCGTCTACGACTACCACATGACGCTCGCCCTGGCCATGGGTGCCGACTTTATGATGCTGGGCCGCTACTTCGCTCGCTTTGACGAGAGCCCGACCGAGCGCGTCAACGTCAACGGCCAGTACATGAAGGAGTACTGGGGCGAGGGTTCCGCGCGTGCCCGCAACTGGCAGCGCTACGACCTGGGCGGCGCCGCGAAGCTCAGCTTCGTCGAGGGCGTCGACTCCTACGTCCCGTACGCCGGCTCCCTCAAGGACGGCGTGGGCGGCACGCTTTACAAGGTTAAGTCCACGATGTGCAACTGCGGTGCCCTCTCGATCCCCGAGCTCCAGGAAAAGGCACGCTTGACCCTGGTCAGCTCCACCTCGATCGTCGAAGGCGGCGCCCACGACGTTGTAGTTAAAGATTCGCAGCAGTCCGTATCTTATCGATAAGGTAAGAGCCTCACATAAAGGTTGAGTTTCAACCACGTTATTTAGATAAAGCGAGATGCCTGCAAGTCGCAGGCATCTCGCTTGTCGTATTTGCTATCATCATGCGAGTTAACGATGTGGCGGGGCGTTCTTACCTTTGCTCGCTGCAAGTTCCGCACGAGCCGAAGAGCACTTAATGTGCTCTTCGTGCG
>CABUWR010000167.1 GCA_902495265.1 uncultured Collinsella sp.
TAGCTCATCTGCAGGCTGTTGAGGATGGCGGCCATGGTGCTGGGGCCGGCAACGTTGACGTGATAGTCGCGGCCCAGGGTCTCGATAAGCCCGGGGCGACTGACGACCTCGGCGTACAGGCCCTCAAACGGCACGAACAGAATGCCAAAGTTGGTCGTCGCGGGCACGCTCAGATACTTTTCGCAGATGTCCTTTGCCTCGCGCTTCACCATCATATCGAGCGTCTTGCGCGCTGCGGCGACGGCCTCAGCGTCACCCGACTCCTGGGCGTCGAGCAGATGCTCGTACGCATCGCCCGGGAATTTGGAGTCGATCGGCAGCAGCACGGGATCACCCTCGTCCACCGGCAGCTTGACAGCAAACTCAACGCGCTCCGAGGCGCCGGGCTTGGTGGCAACGTTTTCCAGATACTGGTCGGGCGTAAGGATGTCCGCCAGGATTGCGCCCAGCTGCACCTCGCCCAAAATGCCACGCGCCTTCACATTGCCCAGCACGCGCTTAAGGTCGCCCACGCCGGTGGCGATAGATTGCATATCGCCCAGGCCCTTGTACACGGCCTCGAGCTGGTCGCTCACCTGCTTAAACGATGCAGACAGGCGATCGTTGAGCGTACGGGAGAGTTTCTCGTCCACCGTCGCGCGCATCTGATCGAGCTGCACGTTGTTGTCCTTGCGGATGGCGCCCAGCTGGGCATCGACCGTCTCACGCACCTTGTCCAGGCGGTGCTCGATGCCCTCGCGGTTGGCGCCGAGCTGTTGGGCCGTCTCGCGGCGCAGGTCATCCATGCGGTCGCCGGCCTGCGAGAACTCGCGCGCAATGGTCAGGTAGCGTTGCTGATCCACGGCGGCGTCGGTCGTCTGCTGCTGCGCGATGGCGTTTGCCGTGCGGCGGGTTTCTGCCAGCGCGACGTTGAGGGCATCGAGCGCGCTGTTGGCCTGCTCGAGCGCCGCGAGCGTCTCCGCGTCGTTGCCGCCACGCTCTCGCAACTCGGCACGAAGGCCTTTAAGCTGCAGGGCGCAAACCACGGCAACTCCCACCGCCACCAAGGCAATCACAACAAGCGCAATATCAATAGCAGACATAGACTCCGCCCAACAAACCCAATCGATCACCAATCAAAAACCGCGATCAATCTTACCCCGCCACACGCACCGGGCGCCCGGCCCCTTCTTGGATGCCCCTCTCCTCCGCATATTCCATAATGCGGCGCGCCGTCTCCCTACTCACCTTTGAGTCATCGCCGGCTAAGTATGCGTACACGTTTCCTTTATTCAGGTGCAGAGCACGGCAGATGCCATAGCGCGTTACACCCGATTCCTCCAATGCTTCCAGTGTTCTCTTTCTCATCAGGGCGTTCACCCTTCTGTCGGCCGCTGGCTTTTCTTTCACCCCTCTATACACGTGCCAAACGTTGGCATAACGATTGGGGAGCTTATCCTCGGCGCATAGAGATGCCAGGCTACCCGCTTGGCCATACAGAGACAAAACACCTCGATAGCTCTCTTCCATCCACGAGCCCTCGGATAAACCCAGAACATATTCGGCTTTTCCCTGCGCCAAAGCGAGCAAAAACAGAGGCTCCGCCACGCGCGGCGCAACTGTCGTCGCCTGCTCAACCAGCTTTCTAAAACTCAGCGACTGCTGCCCGGACAGCTCTCGGCAATAGCCTTTCAAAAATCCCTCAAAAGTCAGATTCAACCGAGCACCTCCTTTTTGTATTGCCTGTATGCGCAGACCATCTCTTGATAACTCCGCTCCGAGGGCGACGACGCCAGAGCCTCTCCCTCGTCGAATATAAGCCGCTCGAGCAGATCCCAATCAAGTCGGTCAACGAATGCCTGACTATGAAGATCGACGATGTCGTTCGGACGATAGGCATAAAGCTTCATCACCGCCAGGTCCTCCAAAGATGGCGTAAAGTACCTGATAAAACGCGCCCCAATCTTCAAGGGAATCAAACGATCTTCGTAATTGAATGGCATCTGATTACAATATGCCACCGCCATACCATTCACCTCGGGGTATCGAGCTATGATCTCGCGGAGGCACCTGTCTGCCTCAAACACATCAATGTCATGTGTAACCGACCGATTCGTCACATCGTTTAGCATGAAAGCGCTTCCTCCCACCAATACAACGCTCGGCCTGTCGTCTCTTGGACCTATTTCCAGCTCCGCCTCTTCGTCAATGCCCAAAAGAGTCTGCTCTAGATCCTGCTTATACATAGCAAATCCTATTATTATTCATCTTCAATAATACTATTCAGTCGCACGACAGGACCCAAAGGATGCAAGAATTCTACTCGTGGCGATAATCCGTACACCCTAGAAGTCCTAATGCGACAAACGCTAACTCTCCCAGCCGGCGCGGACGGTTGTTACAACATCGCCTAGGCGCTGGCCGAGGGCTGACAGATGCTGGAGCACTTCACTGGGCGAGGCACCGTTGAGGATGCAGGTGAGCGTATACGAGACCAGAAAAATCGCCGCAAGTCCTAACGGAATGAGCACAATCATCGCCAACGTGCGCAGACGCTGGCTCACGCGGCGGTGGCGCATCCGGCTCTTGTCGAACGCAAGCTCCTGCGCATATGAATCTTGTTGTACGGAATAGTTCTCTGGCGCCGATCCGCCCGCAGGCGAAACCGCGGACGTGGCATTTTGCGCAGGGGGCTGGGCGGCTACCCCTTGCATTTGCATCTCCATGAGCCGTTGCTGTTGGCGCAACATGCGCTCGGCTTGTTGCTGCGGAGTCTCAAGAAACAGGTCCATGCTGGCCTCCAAAATCGGAGCATTCGACGCTTACGCCCAGCATCCCGCACCGCCAAGGCCACGGCAACGCAATCCGTAGCAATAGCTGCAAAGATTCTTTGGTCAGAAAACTGTCGAAAAGCTCAACAACTCCCCTACCAGCACTTTCTCTGAGCTTTTTTTCGAATGATTTTTTACCCTTCCACCAACCCGCCAACTAACCAAAAGCTGGCCAAAAGCTTGACGGAAATTGTGAAGACCGGGACCCCAAACAAAACGTGCCGCCCCATAAGGGGCGGCACACAAACCAATCTATGAGCCAAAACTCGCTGGCAAGCCCGCGCCGTCAGACCTGCGGCGTATGCCTTTGCCTCGCGCGACCCTGCGAAGCCGTGAGCGAGAGGGAAAGGTTTCCCCGCCCTGCGCTCCGTGGTCGGTGGGGGCAGATTACATGCCCGAAAGACCGCGAGCAGCGGTGGCACACAAAAACGCCAAGACTAGAATCACGAGCGAACCGGCAATGTCGGCCACCACGCCCGTAAAACGACGCTCAAACAGCCAGCTCTCAAAGTGCGGGGCGACATTGCGCCAAACACGCCACAGCAAGATGCCCATGCCGATAACGCCCGGGATATTGAACAACAAAATCTCGGAGCACAAGAGGCCGATCAGGTTGCCGGCGGCAAAGCCCGCATCGCCCTCGCAGTATTTGCGATAAATCATGTACAGCATGTACGCCACAAACGGCTGCAGACACGCCGAGATAAACGTAACCACCATCGAGGGGTCCTGAGAAAAGACATCGGTGAGCTTATCCGCGCTCGTAGCATCTTTCGAAGCCAAGAACAAGCCAATGACCACCACAGGCACCACGCCCAAGATAACCTCGACCAGAGTAAACAA
>CABUWR010000168.1 GCA_902495265.1 uncultured Collinsella sp.
AGCTTTGCGTGGCGACTATGGCGAGCGATCTGGGCCGTGCGGACGATACCGAGCTGGCCTTGGCTTCTTCGGGCAAAGCCATCGTGGCTTTGAGCGACGAGGCGGATTATTGGGAGACGCTCGTCAACGCCGCCAAGATCCGCAAGTACGCCAAGACGCGAAATCTCCAGGAGCTTCAGCCGAGTACGCGCCAGATCGTCGAGTCCAAGATGCGCGAGGCAGCCTATAACGAGAAAGAGGCCGATGTCCTTTTGAGCGAGGCCGTACTCCATGCACGTTGCGCGGTCAACGGCCGCATAATTGAGGTTCGCGCGGCCAAACCCGCCCAGGTCTTTGAGCAGGTGCTGGCGCAGCTGTGCGATGTGGTCTTTGAAAAGGCCGACTATATCGGCGCGCCGGTCACGAGCGATTCCGATATCCGCTCCACTCTGGCGGGCAACGTTCAAGCGGGGCTCGCTGGCATGGACGCGGGCAACACGCGTGCGCTCAAGGAGGTCGAGGACTACCTCAAAGTTCAGCACCAGCGCCACCTGGATACCGCTATGGGCGATATCCAGCGCAGGTACCAGCAAAAGCCCTATGGCTGGCGCGAGGTTGACATCGCAAATGTGGTGGCTCAGCTTGTAGTGGAGCAGCGCGCGCAGGTGCTGTTTGGCGGTCAGACGGTTCAAGCTAACGACAGCCGCATGGTGTCGCTCCTGCGTAAAGATGCCGATAAGGCCCAGGTGCGTTTGCGCGTGCGCATGAGCGACCGGTTGCTGCGCGCCACGGGCGAGCTTATGCGTGACCTGTTTGATCTCAAGACCGTGCCCTCCAACGAGGATAAGCTCGTGGCCGAGCTCAAGGAGCGCCTTGAGGGCTTGCGTGAGGTGTGCGTCGCCATGGCACGCGACTACTACACGGGTATCAAGCCGGCCTACCCGTATCCCGGTGAGGACGAGTGCGAGAAGATGCGCTCGGAGGTGGTCGACGTTCTTAAGGACCAGAACGAGTCCGAGGCGTTCTTGACCACGTTCACCAAACATGAGGAGCGCTTGCTCGATGCCAAGGAAGACTTTGACAAGGTGGTTGAGTTCTTCGAGTCCAACCAACGAACAGCGTTTGACCACGCCAAGGATTTCTTGAGCCGCACCGAGGGTATCGAGTATGCCTCCGATGACATTCCCGGTGCGGTGGAGAACGTGGCAAAGGTTCGTGAGATCCTCAAAGATCCCAAGCCCTACGGCCGTATTAAAGACCTGCAGCCGCTTATGGATCCCGTCGAGGATGACATGAAAAAGCTGTTGGGCATCCGCCGCAATGAGTTTTTGTGTCGCATCGAAAGCGATCTGCAAGACCTGCGGACGCAGGCCGAGAGTCAAAAGGGCTTTGTCAATCAGGCCAAGGATGCCATAGCAGACGCCGGCACCAAATACGAGTCGTTCAAAAACCGTGCCCACAGCGCTCAAAGTCTCAACGAACTGAGCGTTGTTGCAACTAACTGGGGCGACTGGCTCGGTGCGGCGGCCAACGAGATGTACGACGCTGTGGATGAGGCCCGCGTGCGTATGGACAACGAGCGCCGCACCACCGAGGTCATGAGTACGGGCGAGGTGGTCAAGAAGGTCTCCAACAAGGGCGCCGCATCGTCTGCTCCCGTGCCCGCGCCCAAGCCCCAGCGCAAGATCAAGACTGTGCGCCGCGCCGATCTGGCCAAGCCGAGTCGTCTCTTGTCCGCAGAGGACGTGGAGCGCTACGTGGACGACCTGCGCTCCCGCCTTATGCAGGCGCTCGCTGCAAACGACGAGATCCGTATCAACTAACCCGCGGAGCCACCGGTGCCAAAGCACGCACCGGTGGCTTATGGCGTTTAGAAAGGCTCATCAACCATGAACGATTCTGCTCTTAAGAGCTTCTGCACCTGGGCCCGTACGGAGCTCATCAAAGGCGTGGAGGCGCAGATGGTGCGCTACGGCATCACCGAACCTGCACCCGCGCCCGTTGGGTCCGAGACCGTCAGCGGCCTGCCCCTAAGTCCGGCTGAGATTGAGCAACGCGACGAACTGCTGCGCATGCAGGCAGAGGTGGGTCACGAGGCGCTGCGCGACCGTGCGGCCTACACCTGGTTCAACCGCATCGTGGCCATTCGCTTCATGGATGCATGCGGATGGCTTCCCAGCCGTATGCGCATGCTAAGTCGTGCGGACGGCAGCCATGGCAGCGAGGCCGTGGAGAACGCACTGGACGTGGAAATAACGACGGCCGATACCGATCGCATAGCCGAGCTCAAGATGGCGGGCTTGGATGAACCGTTGTGGCGCTACCTGTTTGTTGCTCAGTGCGAGGAGCTTGCCGATTGCCTGCCGGGCGTCTTTGAACGCGTGGGCGGAGCCATGGAGCTGCTGTTGCCCCAGGGCCTCATGATGGCTGACAGTGTGGTGGGCAAACTCAATGCCGTCCTCACTGACGAGGACTGGCGCGAGGGCGTGACCGTTCTGGGCTGGATGTATCAGTACTACAATGCCGACGTTAAAGACGAGTTCTTCAAGTCCAAGCGCAAGGCAGCGGCGGCGGACATCGCGCCCGCCACGCAGCTCTTCACCCCCGAGTGGATCGTGCGCTATATGGTCGAGAACTCGCTCGGCCGTCTGTGGATGCTCAACAATCCGGGGAGTTCGCTACGCGAGCGCATGGAGTATTACATCGAGCCCGATACTGAGCACGAGGACTTCATTCGCATTTCGAGTCCCGAGGAGATAACTCTCTGCGACCCCGCATGCGGCTCGGGCCATATCTTGGTCTATGCGTTTGAGCTGCTCTTCCATATGTACGAGGAGCGCGGCTATCGTGAGCGCGAGATTGCCGAGCTCATTCTTACTAAAAACCTTGCAGGTATGGAAATCGATTCCCGCGCGGCACAGATCGCGGAGCTGGCGCTTGCCATGTGCGCCCGCGAGCACGACCGTCGCTTCTTTAGGCGTGGCGTTCGCGCCGACGTTACCGTGCTCTCGAGCATTCCGCTAGGGGAGGACGAGCTGCCGGGTAACAAGAAGCTCGCCGAGGAGCTGAGTCATTTGGGCGAGATCGGTTCGCTGCTTAACCCAACAGATGCTGAGATTGAGGAGCTCAAAACGGCTGCCGCCGACTGCGCGGGAGACCTTTTTGCCTCCGCGACCAAGGCCAAGCTCGAGAGCGCGGTCGGAATCTGCGAGAAGCTGTCACGTCGCTTCACCTGCACCGTGGCAAATCCTCCGTATATGGGCAGCAGCAGCTTTAACTCCTTCATGAGCAAGTGGGTCAAGAAGAACTACCCCGACGTGAAGAGTGACCTGTGTACGTGCTTCATCGAGCGCGGGTTCAACCTTACAAAGGACCGCGGTTACGCGGCCATGGTCACTATGCAGAGCTGGATGTTCCTGGGCAGCTTCGAGAAGATGCGCGCTAAGGTCATCGACAACAAGACGATCGTTTCCATGGCCCATCTGGGTCCCCGCGCGTTCGATGCCATCGGTGGTGAGGTCGTTAACGTTACGGCTGACGTCATTTACAACCAGCACTCAGATGCCGAGGGCACCTACGTGCGCCTCGTCGACATCAATGGC
>CABUWR010000169.1 GCA_902495265.1 uncultured Collinsella sp.
CCAAGGGATCATTTTTTGCGGCGGTAATGTTGCGCAACAAGAATCACGATTTCTCCCGTACGGTGTAGTTAGAAGAACTGCGCGGGCGCATTGCGGCTGCGACGAGAGACGGGAGATGCGATGTATTGCACCAAGTGCGGAGCTCAGATACCCGATGGCTCCATGTTTTGCACGAGTTGCGGGGCTCGCGTGGGTGGCACCGAGGACCAAGCGGAGCCCGTGGCGTTTCCAGTGGGGGACGCGCCGGCGTCCGCTCCTGTGGGACAGCAAACTCCTCAGGGTGCCCCGGTTCATATGGCGGCGCAGCCTCGTTATGAGGAGCCTGTGGCCGAGCCTGCCGAGGCCTCTCAGTCGTTTGTCCCGACGCCTCAGCCCAAGAAACCCAAGCACAAGGGCCGCATCGTCGCGGCCGTTCTCGGTGGTGTTGCCGTTGTCGCCATTGTCGCCGCTATCGTGATCGTGCCGCGTATCGGCGCGTCGTCCGAGGTGACTTCGGGCGGCAAGGGCTACGTTGTCTGCGCATGCGAGACTAAAGTGCTGCCCAAGAACAGCAAGGGCAAAAAGCTCAAGAGCTATACCGTCGAGCTGACGCCGGTGTCCGGTAAGGGCAAGAGCTACACCATCAAGGTCGATGGCGAGGACGGCTTTGCCATGGAGGACTTTGGCGAGCTGCCCGACCAGAAGTACCAGATGACCATCACCTCGGGCAAGGGCAAAAAGAAGAGCACGTCCACCATGAAGGTCGACTACGCCAAGGAAGGCTCGGACGCCCCTAAGAACGTTGAGCTCACGCAGTCCAAGAAGGAGGCCAAGGCTTCTGCCAAGGCAGCAGTCAAGACGGCAAACGAGCTGTTCACCGACAAGATTCTCGAGTACCAGAAGAAGTACGGCGAGGGTGAGGCCGTCGCGATTGATGAATACACATATGGAGCCCAGGGAGTTGCCTACGCCAAGCTTGTAGACTTTGATGGCGATGGTCAGGATGAGCTCTTGATTGAGTATTCTGACGAGCCGCTCGAAAACAGCAATGGCGCCACCGCCGCTAAGGCCGAGGTTTGGGCATACCGCGACGGCAAAATTGAGAAAGTATATGAGCCCGATATCTGGGTTGACGTTATGTGCGTTGGCGTTTCGCTCCGTGTATACGATTACGATGGCACCTATGGGTTCAGGCGATATTTGCATGATGGGGAGAAGATCAACGTCAAAGAGGTTCCAGTCGGGATGGACGAATCTCGTGATGGCTATGAGTGCGAATTCGATGCCTACGATGGTAAGGCGTTCAGCGCCGTTGCCGGTCCGGCGCCGATAAGCGATTCGAAGATTGCCGGCACCAATGAAGTGTCCGAGCTGAGCGCCGTGCTTACCAGCACCGAAGAGAGCGTAGCCGGCACCATCGCAACGGTGGCCACGACGCTGGAGCAGCTGAAGTCGAAGGACTCTGACGATGCGCAGGCGAGCTACGAGGCCGTTTCTGCCACGCAGGATGTTGACTTTACGGCTGCGGTTGGCGAAGGCCCGCTGAATCCGTCCCCCGATGACACATGCCAGATTACGGCTACGTGGACCTATCCCCAGGTGAAGGGCCAGGGCGTGGGTGTCGCCAAGTTTAACAAAGATATGGTCCAGCTCGTTGCGGATACGCTCGATGCGAGCAAGCAGGCCTCGATGGATGACGAGGACAGCCGCGTGACCATGATGTACACCGCCGAGATCGTCTCGATCGATGGCGATATTGCCTGTGTGCGCACGTTTACCGACAGCTATCAACCTCCGTATCGATCGGAGCGAGTGACAAGGTCGGCGTTCTACAACCTCAAGACGGGTGAGCAGGTTTCTCTCGAGGACTCGCTTGCGCAGCACGGGCTCTCGTTCGATACCCTCAAGAGCGAGGCCAAGCAGGCAATTAAGACGGCAAAGCCGGATATGGACTCTGTGTCCGAAGACAACATCGACGATGACGACAACTTTACCGAGGATCATTTCTACTACGACGGCAAGGGCTATATCGTTGTCCTCGATACTGGTGAGTTTGACTGCATGGCATGGGATACGCACGACTTGGTTGCGCACGCCTTCGACTCGAGCTATTCCTGCGGTCAGGATGTAACGCCCGAACGAGCCAGGGCTACGTACGTACCCAATGAGTAAGGTGGACCGCGAGGGATAAATTGAACTGTCCCCGGTGGCGTCAAGCAAAACGCCGCCGGGGACTTTTTGATGCAAATTGGCTCCGAAACAAGCTATCTAGGCCAGCCGCGCCACGAAAAGCGCCCATCTACTACGTTTACCAGGGTTGGACCGACCATGGAGCGTTTTTTAACAATGCGGCAAGACGTTTACCTGCGGTTTTGTTAACACAAATATGGCCATGGTTGGCACCCTTGGGTTAAATGTAGTAGATGGGCGCATTTTTTGGTACACAGCCCAAGAAGGGATCATTAGCCGCGCTGGAGGCCGAAGAGTTTGGCGTTGCGCTCGGCGACCATCATGTTGATGTCGGCGATTTCCATCTCGCCGTCAATGTAGGGCTGGTAGGTGCCATACGGATCGCCGGCTCCCAAGCTGCAGCTTCCGCAGTTATCGCAACTGCCGTTACCGCAGCCCGCGAGTGCCAGCTTAATGATCTCCTCGCGTTCGGCGCGCGTCGTGTCCTTGATGAGCTTGCTTTTTGCCATGACGTTCCTCGATTCGCTTGTGACCATCGGCCGCGCATGTCTTGTAGATACCGGCGGGCTTTGCCCATCATAGGCTTTTGCGCGGGTAGAATGCATGGATAACTTGATGCTTACGGGCGACGGAAAGGAAACGTTGCATGGACCAGGATAAGACGACCGTAATGGGTGGCTACGGCTCCTCGCGGACGGGCAATGGCGCCGATGAGACCCGCGTCGTGCCGAATCCCGGCTACGCTGCCCCCGATACGACGCAGGCGTCGGCCGATCCCACGCGCGTTGTGAATTACGGAAACGCAGCGCAGGACCCGTATGGCGTCTCATCGCAGAGCCCCTACGGCAACGCGGCGGCAGACCCTTATGATGACCTGCTGCAAAATCCCATTCCGCAGCCTCAGCAGACGACATATATGCCGCGCACGGCACAGCCGCGCTACGAGTCGCGCGACCGATATGCGCGCGAGCCGTATCGTGAGTATCCCAAGTCCATCCCTCAGTATGGCGAGGACGAGGAGAAGAAGCCTTCGCGTTCGTCGAGCGTGATCAAGAAAATCCTGATCGTTCTGGCGATCTTCTTTGCCCTGTCGGTTGTGTTTGCCATCGTGTCGGGCATGCTCAACAAGCGGGGCGCCACGACTGATACCACGGCCGAGCAGACCGAGACCACCCAGTCTGCCGCGGTCGAACTGAGCGATATCCCGGGGCAGTATTGGTCTAACGCCAAGAAGCTCCTCAAGTCGCGTGGGGCCGATCTTTCGAATGCCGTGATCCTGACCGATGACGGCTCGACGCCTGTTGTCGACGCCAACTGGGTGGTTACGTCTGCATACTACAACGGCGATGGCAACCTGGAGGTCCAGCTCACGCGTAAGGACA
>CABUWR010000170.1 GCA_902495265.1 uncultured Collinsella sp.
AACCCTTGATGGTGGCACGGAAGCCCTCGTCCATGAGCGCCTCGGCGACCTTGGACAGGATCTTGAGGTGCGTAGTGCCGGCCTGTGCACCGGGGATGAGCAGGGCGATAGCCACGTTGACGGGAGCGCCGTCCATGGTGTCCCAACCGGTCACGCCGGACTCGTCCTTGACGACGATGACGGCAGCCTCGGTGATGGCGTCGGACTTGGCATGCGGGATGGCGAAGCCCTCCATCATGCCCGTGGTGCCCTCGGCCTCGCGGGCCAGGAAGGCGTTCATCACGGCGTCGGCGTCGCTGGCGATACCGGCCTTGACAGCCTGGTTGGAAACGAAGCTCAGAGCCTCGTCACGAGAAGCGAAGTCCTCGGCGACAAAGACGTTCTCGACCTTCACGAAGTCGGCAGCCTCGGCCTTGGGAGCCTCGACGGCAGCGGCCTTGGGGGCCTCGACCGGCTTGGCTGCAGGAGCGGCCTTCTGGTTCTTCTCGAAGTCGTACTTCTTGAAGGCCACAAACAGGATGCCACCGACAACGGCGCCGATGAGGATCGCGAGGACCCACTGCGGACCGTTCTCGACAACGGGCAGGACCAGGAAGCCACCGTGAGGCGCCGGCACATGGACACCGAGCATCAAGGTAAGCACGGAGGCGATGGCCGACGAAAGCATCATGATGGGCATGACAGGCCAGATGTTCTTGGTCATGAACGGAATGGCGCCCTCGGTGATGTGTGTGCAACCAAGGATGAGGTTGACGACACCGGCATCATGGTCTTCCTGGCTAAAGTACTTCTTGCCAACGATAACGGCAAAGCTGGTGACCAGGGGCGGAACGATACATGCGGCGGATACGGCAGCCATGAAGGCCGTACCGTCGGCATAGGCAGCGGTTCCAACGCCAGCATCCATGCCGGCTCCAAGGAGCATGGTGCCGGTAACATATGCAGCCTTGTTGACCGGGCCACCCATGTCAAAGGCACACATGCAACCAATGGCAATGCCCAGAGGAATAGCACCGGCATGCTGGAGACCGCGCAGGAAGTCCATCATCGCTTGGTTGATGGTAACCATGGGGCCGGAGATACCGAGCATCACGAGACCGACAATCAGCGTGGAGAACAGCGGGTACAGGAAGATAGCCTTAAGGCCGTCCAGGTTCTTGGGCAGACCGGCAAAAACCTTCTCGAGCAGCAGGATGACATAGCCAGCGAGGAAGCCGCCGACGATGCCGCCCAGGAAACCAAAGCCCACACCTGCGCCACCGGCGTCGATCATGCCGGTATCGGCGTTAACAGGCAGACCCTGAATGGCGATCATGCCGGCAACAAAGCCGGGGACGAGCGCCGGACGCTTGCCGATGGACTCGGCGATGTAGGCGGAAAGCACGGGAACCATGAGGTTCATGGCGATGCCGCCGATGATCTTGAGCATCGCGGCAAAGCTGTTGTAGTCGGCAGCCGTCGAATCGAAGGACGTGATGCCCCACAGGAACGAGACGGCGGTCAGAACACCACCGGCAACGACGAAGACCAGCATGTGGCTGACGCCATTCATGAGGTGCTTATAGATGACGTGACCGATGGACTCCTTCTCCTCGACCTCGTCCTCGACATCGGCAGCAGCCGCAACCGAGTCGTCGCCCTTGGCGACGAGCGCGCGGTCAATCAGCTTTCCGGCGGCCTCGACGGACAGGGCCTTGGAAACGCCAACGGAAACCATGGGCTTACCGGCGAAACGCTCAGCCTGGACATCCTTATCGGCTGCGACGACGACGGCCTTGGCACCGGCGATCTCACCCTTCGTGAGCTCGTTCTCGACACCGACCTGGCCATGAGTCTCGACCTTAATGGTCAGACCTCGCTCGGCAGCTGCCTTCTCCAGCGCCTCCTTCGCCATGAAGGTGTGCGCAATGCCGGTCGGGCAACCGGTCGCGGCGATGATGTCAAACTTAGCCATGTGTCCCTCCTTCTTGAGTACAGCGCCCGCGGGCGCTCCCCTATACGCGCTTCAATGCGCGTTTTTCCACACTTGAAAGATACCAACCTACCGTCCGCGTGAGAAGAGACAAGGCGCAATTCTCCGGTGAAAGGTTCTTTCATAACCGTAAACGGTAAGTGAAAGTTTACCATCAACACTTGAAACGGCAAGGTGTATCTTGTAATTGAAACTGCCCGTATACTATGGCATTAAAAACGAGTCCGATTTTCATGCCAACCAGGAGCCATCCATGACCGATAGCAGCAAGAGCGCGCTCTCCCTTATTAGCACGCACAAAGGGTACAGCGATTCCGAGCAGCGCATTGTCGACTATATATTGGAGCACCAGTCCGAGGCACCGCGCCTGACGGCCGCCCAGCTCTCACGAGCCGCTGCCACGTCCGAGGCGACGGTCTCGCGCTTTTGCCGCAAGCTGGGCTTTGGCAGCTTCCGCAGCTTTCAGTTTTCGTTGGCGCGCGACTTGGAGAGTCAGCGCAACGAGGGCCTGACCGACGAGGTCTCGCTCGACAACATGGAGCAGAGCCTTAAAAATATCCTCGCCGCCAAGGTGAGTGAGCTTAATGCGACCATCGACGGCATTGATCACGACACGTTGGCCGCTGTTGTGCACGCGCTTAAGAATGCCGGCGTTATTGAGTTCGCCGCCGTGGGCAATACGAACGCGGTCGCGCTCGATGCGACATTTAAGTTTTCACAGCTGGGCCTGCGCTGCATGGCGAGCAGCATCAGCGAGACATCAATCGGCTTTGCGCTCACGCTGCGCCCCGGCGACGTTATCGTGCTGATCTCGAACTCCGGCAAGTCACGCCGTCTGAATCGCATGGCAAAAGCAGCTCGCGACTGCGGCGCCACTGTAGTCGTCATCAGCAGCGACAGCAAATCTCCGCTTGCACGCCTAGCCGACTACACCTTTAATACTGTCAATCACGAGGCACTGCTGACAACGGGGGACTTCGCGTTCTCCAAGATGAGCGCCACGATGATCATAGAGGTCATCTACAACTTCCTGCTGCCCGAAATCGAGGACGCGCGCGAGCACATTAGCTACTATGAGGAACTCATCCAACCGGATAAGGTCGTGGAGTAGACATTTTGGGGAGCCGAAGGGCGCCACTCGCCACGAAACCAGCCCATCTACTACGTTTTATCCGTATGGCCCAACCACATACCGAAAACAGAGAAAACCGCAGGCGTTCTACCTGCGGTTTTCTTATTGCATTTCTTGACGTGGTTACCGATTGCCTATTAAACGTAGTAGATGGGCCGGTTTCGTGGCTTCCGGGTCGGACATGCATGTGGCGGCTCGTTCTAACCTCGAGCCTCTTCCAGCATCTGCCTGGCGTGCGCTAGGCTTGCCTCCGATTGATCGCCGCTCAGCATACGGGCGATCTCTGCGGTACGGGCGTCCCCAGCTACCTCATCCAAATGCGTTTCGGGAACGTCGCCGGGCTCTTTACTGACCACGTAATGCTTGTCGGCCATGACGGCGACCTGCGCCAGGTGGGTTACGACAATCACCTGATGCGTGGCGGCAAGATCGGCTAGTACACC
>CABUWR010000171.1 GCA_902495265.1 uncultured Collinsella sp.
AATACCTGCCCTGACGCGAAAGTTCGCCCGACCCCTGAACATACCGGCCGGGACCGCCATATACCATGGGAAGCGCCATACGAGAATCCGCCCTTTCATCGACAACAATTGGTGCAAAGTAATCTGACCCCTTTGCACCATAGCAAAAAGGGGCAAAGCCATCTGCTGGCTTTGCCCCTTCCTTAGCTTGATTTACTCATCCATGAGATAGTAGTGGCCCAGTGCGTCGGCACCCAGGATGGCGTTTGCGACCATCTCGGGCGTCACCTCAAACGGCATATTGCACATGGTGTCCTCGGGCGCGCACGCGGCCTCGGCAACAATCATGGCCTGCTCGCGCGTAAGCTCGGCAACGCCAAGTTCCTTCATCGTGACCGGCAGGCCCAGCTCAATGCAGAAGCCCAAGACTTCCTCGAGCTTCTCGGTCGGGGCATCCTCGAGTACCAGCTGGACGATGGTGCCAAAGGCGACCTTCTCGCCGTGATACATGCCGTGGCACTCGGGCAGCATCGTCAGGCCATTGTGGATGGCATGAGCAGCAGCAAGGCCCGAGCTCTCAAAGCCAATGCCCGAAAGCAGCGTATTGGCCTCGATGATGTGCTCCACGGCAGGCGTCAGCGCGCCCTTCTCCAACGCGACCTTGGCCTTCACGCCATCGGCCATAAGCGTCTCGTAGCAGAGCTTGGCGAGCGCCAGACCAGCCATGCTGCCCTTGCCGCCAGCGCAGGTGCCGCCGTCGGCATCGTGCGTCGCCTGGGCCTCGAAGTAGGTTGCGAGCGCATCGCCCATACCGGAAACCGTCAGGCGCACCGGGCTCGCCGCGATAACCGTCGTATCCATCAGGACGATATTGGGGTTTGCCTTAAGGAAGAGATATTTATCGAACTGGCCGTCGTCGGTGTAGAGCACCGAAAGCGCCGAGCACGGTGCATCGGTCGAAGCAATGGTGGGGCAAATAATAACCGGGGACTCCAGGTAATAGGCGACGGCCTTCGCGGTGTCGAGGATCTTGCCGCCACCGACGCCGACGATGATGTCGCAACCGTTGTCGCGAGCGAGCGCAACCAGGCGATCGACCTCGCCCTTGGAGCACTCGCCGTTAAAGTCCTCAAACAGCAGCTCGGCCTTGGCCTCGGCAAAGCCGCCCTCGATCTTGGCACCGACGCGCTTCTTGCCCGAAGGCGTCACGATGACGAGGGCCTTAGCGCCGAGCGGCTCGACATAGGAGCCGAGCTTGGCGAGCTCGTCCGGACCCTGGATGTACTTGCTGGGGCTATTGAAAATTGCAGCCATAACTATCCCATTCTCTAAAAGAAAAAAGAAAGGGGCTCCGTACGGATACGTGCGGAGCCCCTCGTTACGATAACAAGAGTCGATTAGAAATCGATATCGGTGTCGTAGTAGCAGGCCTTGAGAATCTTCTCGAAGTCGGCAGCCTTGGTCTCACGCGGGTTCTCGGGCGTGCAGGCGTCCTGCTCAGCGTTCGCGGCGATCTCGGGCAGCTTGGCGAGGAACTCCTCCTCGGAAACCATCTGCGGGTTCTCGGCGTCGACCTTCACGCCACCATTCGCGTAATCCTTGATGGACTGCGGAATGTTGAGCTGGTCGTTGAGGTCGCGAATCTTCTGGACGAGTGCGGCGATGAGCTCCTCGTTGGTCTCGCCGGGAAGGTGCAGGATCTCCTTGGCCACGTAAGCGTAACGCTCGGCAGCACGGGGATCCTTGGAGTTCCACTGGATGACCTTGCCCAGGTACATGGCGTTAGCAGCACCGTGGATGATGTGGCCGTTCTCGAAGGCAGCACCGGTCTTGTGAGCCATGGAGTGAACGATGCCGAGCAGGCCCGAGGAGAAGGCGATACCGGCGATGCACTGAGCCTCGTGCATGTGCTGACGGGCCTCATGGTCGCCAGCATAGGACTTGGGCAGCCACTCGACGATCTCGCGGATGCCGTGCAGAGCGTTGGCATCGGTGAACATAGAGGCGCAGGTGGAAACGTAGGCCTCCATGCAGTGGGTCAGAGCGTCCATGCCGGTGTGAGCGCACAGCTTGGCGGGCATGGTGTAGGTGAGCTCGGGGTCGACGATGGCGACATCAGGGGTGATGTTGAAGTCGGCCAGCGGGTACTTGATGCCCTTGGCGTAGTCGGTAATGACGGAGAAGGCAGTGACCTCGGTAGCGGTACCGGAGGTAGAGGAGATGGCGCAGAAGTGAGCCTTCTGACGCAGCTCGGGGAAGCTGAACGGCTGGATGATGTTATCGAAGGACTCCTCGGGATACTCGTAGAAGACCCACATGGCCTTAGCGGCATCGATGGGCGAGCCGCCGCCGATGGCGATAATCCAGTCGGGCTCGAACTCGCGCATGGCCTCGGCGCCCTTCATGACCGTCTCGATGGACGGATCGGACTCGACGCCCTCGAACAGCTTGACCTCGAAGCCGCCTTCCTTAAGGTCGGCCTCAACGTCCTGCAGGAACCCGCCGCGGCGCATAGAGCTGCCGCCAGAAACGATGATGGCCTTCTTGCCCTTGAGGTTCTTCACCTCGTGGCGAGCGCCCTCACCAAAGTACAGATCGCGAGGATTGGTAAAACGTCCCATACTGTGCCTCCTAAACAAGCCCCTCTTAGACTTGCGTATATAACGGAGCACCCAATTGGCTCCGTTAGGACCGGTTTGCGCGTTGCCGGCGATGACAATGCGCGATGTCTGAACGTCTCGACGCTCAGACAAACATTATTTTACCGTTCTGGTTGGTCAGTTATTCACCTAAAGCCGCCAATGATGAAACGTTTTTTCTATCCCTGAAGACCCTTGTGCGGCATTCATACTCCCAAGCTGGGCAAACGTTTTATCAGGGTTGACAACATATCCCGGACAGGGCTGTGCCCCTCCAAAATGTGCCCCGTTCGCCGCCAAAAAACGACCGTTTACGGCACTGTGATACCACTCGGTCGTCCAAGGTGCCGACATTTGTGCGACATCCGTCTTCGTGGTGCAAAGGTGCAAGTCCAAGTGCGGCACCCCCGGTGTGCCACATGCGGGTAAACTAGAACCTTATATAGAAACATTTGAACCCTAACCGCAGCAAAGGAGGCCCCATGGCATTCGATCCCATTCAAGAGGATTGCCATCGCCTCGTTCTTGAGGCCTTGCGCCGCGACAATATTCCACTCACCGACGGCCCCGCCGTAGAGCGTCTGATGGAACAATTCACCCGTAACCCCGCGCCGCTCATCGTGCACGACCGCGACCGCGCCGGGCACCTCATTGCCAAGGTGGTCGAGGCTGTCGACTACCGCATTCCCTTTATCCCTGACGATACCCAGGCAGAGCAAGAAGAGACAGCTGCCGAGAACATGCTCCGCGAGGCAGCCGCGCTCGATCCGGCCAACTGGGATGCCCAGCGCATGCTGACGGCGCTCACCGCCGAATCCAACGAGGAATACGTACAGTACCTGGTGTCCAAGTGCGATGAGGTCGAGCACGACCTAGCGCTCAAAATCGCCTCGGCCCAGGACCCCTACGAGCGCGAGGCCG
>CABUWR010000172.1 GCA_902495265.1 uncultured Collinsella sp.
ATAACGGCCTGCCTCATCTTTACGTGCCCGTAGAGACCGAGCCCAAGCAGGCCGCGAGTGCCTTGCAGTGGGCGGTGTCCGAGATGGAGCGCCGCCTGAAGGTCTTCGAGCGCCTTAACGTGCGCAAGATCTCGACCTATAACGAAAAGCAGGCCGCCGGCGAGTTTGAGCATTACGATAACCCGCCGCAAAAGATGCCCTACCTGGTCATCATCATCGACGAGCTTTCGGACCTGATGATGGTTGCCGGCAAGGACGTCGAGGCCTCGATTGTGCGTATCGCCCAGCTGGGCCGTGCCGCCGGTATCCACCTTATCGTGGCGACTCAGCGTCCGAGCTCTAACGTGGTGACGGGTCTCATCAAGGCAAACATTACCAACCGTATCGCCTTCAACGTCGCAACGGGCATCGACTCCCGCGTCATCATCGACCAGATGGGTGCCGAAAAGCTCACCGGCTTGGGTGACATGCTGTTCTCAAAGGTCGACTGGGGCAAGCCCCGCCGTATCCAGGGATGCTTTGTTTCGGATGACGAGATCAACGAGATTGTCGAGTTCGTCAAGTCGCAAAGCGAGCCCGACTACCATGAGGAGATCCTGTCGGCTGTGGCACCTGCCTCCATGTCCATGGCAGGTGGCGGCGGCATCGTGCGCACCGGTGTTGCCGAGCCTCAGGACGACGATCCGCTTATTTGGGAAGCCGCTCATATTGTGGTGGAATCGCAGTTGGGCTCCACATCTGGCCTGCAGCGCCGCCTGAAGGTTGGCTATGCGCGCGCCGGGCGTATTATGGACATGCTGGAAGAAAAGGGTGTCGTCGGACCGCCCGACGGTTCCAAGCCGCGCGAGGTCCTGCTGGATGAAGAAGGCCTTGCCGCGCTGGAATCCGTCGACGCTGAGATGGCACGTGAAGATCGTGAGTTTGGAGGATTCTGATGGCTGCACGCTTTGGTGACATGCTGCTCGAGCAGCGTCGCCGAATGGGCCTTTCCATTCAGCAGGTCGCCAATACCATCAAAATCAGGCCGCAGATCATCGAGTTTTTCGAGAATGGCAATTTCGCATCGATGCCTCCGCGCGGCTATGCGCAGGGCATGATTTCGAGCTATGCGCGCTTTTTGGGCCTCAATCCGCGTGAGGTCGTCAACGCTTATTTTGACGATCTGATGGCATATGAGCGCGAGACGTCGCAGCAGGGCGGTCGTTTTCAGGACGCCGCCGGCTACGTCAATTCGCGTTCCTCGGTCGACAACGGCCGCTTCCTGATGGTTCAGGGTGGGCGTTCGACGCGTTATGGCCAGCGCCCTCAGCAGGCTGGCTATGTTACCGAGACGGGTTCGAGCGAGGAGATTCGTTCCCAGCGCGATCGCTTTCGCAGCACGCCGGCACCCGAGGAGCGCGCACTCCCCGCTGCCCGCGGTGTCGCACGTGACCCTCGTGCCGGCTATGGCGATGGTGGTTATTCCGATCGCGGGTACCGTGGCGTTTCTTCCGGTCGCCCGCGCGGCGGCTATGCAGACGCAGATACTACGCAGGTGACGCCTCGCCTTCGGTCTCAGTCGCAGACCTTTAGCCAGCGCTCCTCGGCGCCTCGTTCGGGCCAGCGCAACTACCAGGGTCGCGGCGAGCTCGCCCCCCGCTCGGGCCAGCGCAATATGCAGCGCCAGGATGGCTATCGCGGACGTTCCGACAATAACCGCGGTCGTATGCCCCAAGGCGCTGGTCGCGGTGGTTCCAATCGTGGCCGCGGCGGTGGGCGTGCTCCCCAGAACAACGGTCTCGATCCACGTATCGTTTACGCCGGTATCGGTGCCGTGGCGCTGCTGCTGATCGTGCTCATCGTGGTGCTCCTGCGCGGCTGCGGCTCCTCGGCGCCCGAGTCGACGCCCGAGACTCCCGTTACCACCAAGACAACGACTAAGAAGTCTTCCAAGAAGACCGAATCTGTCGATGAGGATGCCGATGAGACGGCGGACGAGTCGACCGATTCGGACGCCGCCAAGACGACGGCCAAGAAGGAGGAGAACGAGGTCACAAAGGTCAAGATCTCCGTTGCCAAGGGCAAGACTGCTTGGATTGAGGTCAAGGTTGATGGCAAGTCGGTCTATGGCGCTCAGGCCACCGGCCCCTTTGAGCAGGAATATACGCCTGAGTCCTCGATTGAGATCACCACGTCCAAGCCTTCGGATGTCACCGTTACCAAGAACGGCGAAAAGGTCCGCTACGACACTAAGACATCGGGCGTGGCGCGCGTGACGATCACCGTTCCCAAGAAGGAGACGACCGAGTCCAAGGACGGCGAGAGCACTGACGGCACCGATGGCACCGAAAGTACCGACGGAACTGATGAAACCGATGCCCAGTCCACGGACGGCACTGATGCCGCCACCGACGGGCAGACTACGCCCTATTCAGACGACTATTCGTACGACAGCTACTAAGCCGCTCGTAAGCGAAAGGATTAACCATGGCTAAAGATTCCAGCTTCGATGTCGTGTCCGAGGTCAATATGCAGGAGGTCGACAATGCCTTCCAGCAGACTACGCGCGAGATTTCCCAGCGCTATGACCTCAAGGACTCCGGCGCCACCATCGAGCTTTCGAAGGGCGACAAGCTCTTTACGATCAACGCCCCGGCCGACTTTGTCTCCAAGCAGATCATCGACGTCCTGAGCTCCAAGCTCATCAAGCGCGGCATCGATCTTAAGGCCGTGTCCTGGGATGCGCCCCAGGCTGCATCGGGCGGTACCGTGCGCGTGCTCGGTCACATCGTCGAGGGTATCGACCAGACGACCGCCAAGAAGATTAATAAGGACATCAAGGATCAGAAGCTCAAGGTCAAGGTGACGATTGAGGCCGACAAACTGCGTGTTTCCTCTGCTTCCAAGGATGCGCTGCAGACCGTGATCCAGTTCCTGCGCGACCAGGACTACGGTCAGCCGCTGCAGTTCACCAATTACCGCTAATTCATTCGAAAGGACCGCTCTCCAACATGGATACTCCGTTGGGCTCCGTGCTCTATATCACCCTCGGGTGCGCCAAGAACGAGGTCGATACCGACCGTATGCGTTCGCTGCTGACCGCCGCGGGCTACGAGGAGGCATTCGATCCGCAGGATGCCGATATCGCCATCGTCAATACGTGCTCGTTCCTTGCCTCTGCAACGTCCGAGAGCATCGAGACCACGCTCGAGCTTGCCAACGAGGTGCAGGACGGCGTTCGTTCCTGCCCGATCGTCATGTGCGGCTGCGTGCCGTCACGCTACGGCGACGACCTGCCCGACGAGCTGCCCGAGGTCGCGGCCTTTGTGAAGGCCGACGAGGAAGACGGCATCGTGGCGGTCATCGATGACGTGCTGGGCGTGGAGCGCGAGATCGCGGCCTATATTCCGCAGGTCAAGCGCACCGTCGAGGGCGCTGTCGCCTACGTCAAGATCTCCGATGGCTGCAACCGCTTCTGCAGCTTCTGCATGATTCCCTACATCCGCGGCCGCTATCATTCGCGCAATGCCGAGAGCATCATCTCCGAGGTGCGCG
>CABUWR010000173.1 GCA_902495265.1 uncultured Collinsella sp.
GCGCAGACCTTGAAACCGCCCATCCACTTAGCGGCACCAGCGGTGCACTGAAGGATCAGCGGAGACTTGGCCTCCTCGGCGGCCTGGAGAATAGCCAGGGTCCACTCGAGGTTGTTGGTGTTGAAGGCACCGAGACCGTACTTGCCGGCCTCGGCCTTCTTGAGCATGTCTGCTGCGTTGACGAGCATAAAAGAAACCTCCTGTAAGGTTGCTCCGATAACGCCTGTGATTTTACCACGGCGCACCCGAGCATAAACGTTCGTTTGTTCACGAATATCGTCCAAACAGACTTTTTTGACCGTTTGCCCTACGAAATTGACCCGTTGGGGAAAAATAGCTTGACGTTTGGACGCTTCTCGTGCTTCAGAAGCCGACTGTAAAGCTACACCTGCATGAAAGGGTTCTGCATGAGCTCGCGTGCCATGGTGGTCGAATCGCCATGGCCGGTTAGGCAAACGGTATCGGGCGGGAGAAGCCGGGCGAGCTTGGAGAGCGAGCGCAGAATCGCCGCCTCGTCTCCTCCAGAAAGATCGGTGCGGCCGTGCCCACCCGGAAACAGGGTGTCGCCCACAAAGGCAATGTTCCCCTGCTCGGTGGCAGCAAACAAGACGATTCCGCCCGGCGTATGCCCTGGTGTCTCGATCACCTGCAGGCAGATATCGCCCACCTCGAGAGTATCGCCCTCGGCGAGCAGGCGCGTCGGCTCCCCAGGGTCGGGCGTCTCAATGCCCCACATAGCTCGCTGTTCCTCGATGTTCGCATGCGGCACCGCCACATCCTTAGCACACAGCTCATACTGACAACCCTCGCCAACGGTGGTTCGCACGCCGGCAACACCACCAACATGATCGGCATGGCCGTGAGTGCATACGGCACCAAGCATGCGTACGCCGGGATGCTTGGCTCGAATATGCTCTACCAAGCGCTCGCCGTCCCATGCGGGGTCGATAATCACGCACTCATTGTCCGAAATAGCAGCATAGCTATTGGTCTGAATGGGACCATTTACGAGCGTCTCGATCTCGACCGATCCCTTGGGAGTTACATCCAAGGACACAGCACCCATGTCCCTCTCCTCTCCATAGAACTCGAGGCATCAAACGATGCCTCGAGTGTAGCGAATATTGATAATGTGGCACGTTCGTCGCGACTAAACGCGGCGCTTAAGCTGGGCTCCACCCTCGCCGGGCATCAGGCGGCGTGCGTCGTAGACCGAGTCAACGCTGCTGATAGAGGCCAGCAGCGGATCCAGACCACTCGCGTCCGAGATCTCGACCATAAAGCGCAGGGTTGCAATACCCTCGCGGTTGGTCGACGTGGCGGCAGAAAGGATATTGCCGCCCGCATCGCCAATGGCAATGGTGACATCCTTGAGCAGGCCCATGCGGTCCAGGCACTCGACCACGATCTCGACCTGGAAGAGAGTGTCGGCAGCACCATCCCACTCTACGTCAATCATGCGCTCGGGGTGCTCCATGAGGCCCTTGACGTTGGGGCAGTTGGCGCGATGCACCGAGACGCCACGACCGCGCGTGATGAAGCCGACGATATCGTCGCCCGTCACCGGATTGCAGCAATGCGCCAAACGGACCAGCAGGCCACTGTTGCTCTCGCCCTTGACGATAATGCCGTTGCTGGCGCTCTTGCCGCGCTTTTGCGGCTTGCGGTTGGAGCCGCGGGCCGGCTGTTTCACGACCTCGGCGATAGCCTCGGCCTTGGTGAGCTGCTCCTCGGGCTTGGGGTCCAAAATCTGCTCGACCTTGTTACCCACGGCGCGCGGGGCAACCTTACCGGCGCCCACGGCGGCAAACAGGTCCTCGAGCTGCTTGAAGTTCAGCTGCTCCGCCACGGCGTTGAGCGCACGCGTGGATCGCGGCGTAGAGATGCCATACCCGCGCTTGCGCAGGTCCTTGGCCAGTATATCGCGGCCGGCCGCAGCGTCATCGTCTTTGGTCGCGGCGGCGAAGTAACGGCGAATCTTTGACTTGGCCGAAGGCGTCTTGACGATCTTGAGCCAATCACGCGACGGCTTGGAACTCTTGTTGGTCAGGATTTCAACGCGGTCGCCCGTCTTGATCTCGTGCGTGAGCGGGGCCACCGCACCGTTGATCTTAGCGCCGACGCAGTGGTTGCCCACCTCGGTGTGAACGGCGTAGGCAAAGTCGAGCGGCGTGGAGCCGGCACGAAGCGCCATGACCTCGCCCTTGGGCGTAAAGACAAAAATTTCCTGGTCGAACAAGTCGACCTTCAGTGAGTGCAGGTATTCCTTGGCATCAGTGATCTCGTCAGACGCCGCCCAGTCGAGTGAGTGCTTAAGCCAGTTGATCTGGTCGTCCAGACGCTGCGCATCGTTGGTCTTAGAGGCAGACGATCCGCCCGACTTCTTGTACAGCCAGTGGGCGGCGATGCCGTACTCGGCCTGCTCATGCATCTCGTAGGTTCGAATCTGAATCTCGAGCGGGCGGGCCGTGGGGCCGATAACCGTCGTATGGAGCGACTGGTAGTTATTGACCTTGGGCATGGCGATATAGTCTTTAAAGCGACCGGGCATGGGGTGCCACAGCGTATGCACTGCGCCGAGCGTGGAGTAGCAATCGCGCACCGAATGCGTGATGACGCGCAGTGCCACCAGGTCGTAGATCTCGGAGAATTCCTTGCCCTTGCGCTTCATCTTTTGGTAGATGGACCAGTAGTGCTTGGAGCGGCCGTTGATCTGGAAGCCCTCCAGGCCAATGCGGTTGAGCTCGTCGGTGAGCGTCTTGATGGTCTCGGCCAGATAGCGCTCACGGACCTCGCGCGACTCAGCCACCATGCGCGCGATGCGCTGGTAGGCGTCGGGCTCAAGGTAGAAGAAGGACAGGTCCTCGAGCTCCCATTTAATGGAGCTCATGCCCAGGCGGTCGGCCAGGGGCGCATACACGTCCATGGTCTCGCGAGCCTTAAACAGGCGACGGTCCTCGCGAAGGGCCGCCAGCGTACGCATGTTATGCAGGCGGTCGGCAAGCTTAACGATAATGACGCGGATGTCCTTGGACATGGCGAGGAACATCTTGCGCAGCGTAAGCGCCTGCTTCTCGTCCATGCTGTCGACTTCGATGTTGGTGAGCTTGGTCACGCCATCGACGAGTTCGGCCACCGTATCGCCAAACAGGCCGGAAACATCGGCAAGCGAGGTCTCGGTATCCTCGACGGTATCGTGCAGCAGCGCGGCGCACACCACATCGCAGTCCATCTTGAGGTCGGCCAAAATGATGGCAACCTCGACGGGGTGGTTAATGTACATCTCGCCCGAGCGGCGCTTTTGGTTGCAGTGCTTCTCGGCAGCAAAGCAGTAGGCCTGCTCCACCTTGGAGAAGTCGTCCTCATTCATATATTTGAGGCACAGGCGCTCCAGCTTGTCGTAGCTGTCCGCCATAATCTCGGGTGGCAGCTCATCGGCATGCTTATAGTGCTCCATCTCCGAGAACGGTTGGAGGGTGGAATCA
>CABUWR010000174.1 GCA_902495265.1 uncultured Collinsella sp.
GACTTATCGCCATTATCGAATTCAAGATTCAAAATGGTCTCGCCGTCGTAGCCAAGCGGAAGGAAATCGCTCTCGAAGTCACCGCTGCCCACGGTGAGACTCGCCTTAAAGCCCGTAGAGTTCGGAACCGTTATCTCCACATCGCCCGAGTCCACGCTTACGTCCATCGACTTCGCGGGGGCCTGGTAGAGCTCGAACGTCACATCGCCCGAACCGACCTCGGCATTCAGGGTATCGGTCACGGTGCCCGTAAACGCGACGTCTCCCGAGTCCAACGTCAAATCAAAGTCGTGGCACGCAATGTCCGCGACCGTCAGGTCTCCCAACCCCACGTTTGCCGTAATGCCCATCATGTTATCGGCAAGCTCACGCGGCAGTTCAATGGTGACCTTACGGTCATGGGCGCGCTCGTCATCGCAGTCGAACTGGCTAATCTTGAGTGTAGAGCCCTCGATCTTGGCTAGATTCTGAGTGGCGGCATCGGAAGCAGATGCCCCCTTTGCAACGTGCCCGCTTTCGATGACACGTACCGGTCCGTCAGAGACACGTTTAACCTCGACCGTCCCCGACGTCACATCCAAGTCGAGCGATTGGAACGCGTCTTCGTCAAAAGTCGTGCTCGAAAGCTGCTGAGGCCGAGCGGAGTAGTTACCGCCATCCAAAAGATCGTCCTCGTCATCCACATCGCCCATACCAGACAAGCCAGATGCAATATTGTCGAGGTTCCACAGTCCATCGAAGGGAATCAATGTCCGCGAAATGCCAAAGACAAGCCCGATGATGAGCACAAACGCTCCGATGCCGACGCCCAGGCGCAGCTTGGATTCATGCGAAAGCTTCATCATTCGTCACCCTCTTTGGCACATGGCTCAGCGGTGACCGCGGTAGCCACGTCAGCATCAGGTTCCGCAGAAGTATCCTTCCCCTGGGCCTTGACCGCCACCGACGCCGAACCAACCTGAATATCCCCGCGCGCCCAATCGCCATCGAGCGCACGCGCCACCCAGTGATAGATGGGAATCGTAAAGAAGATCAGCGCGGCAAAGGGGCCGGCACCAAACGGGAACATCAGCAAAAAGAACAGTAGCCAGCACACGGCCCAATACGGGAACGACTGGAACGGGCCCTTCACCGGAGTCGAGCCAATCGCGGTGCCACTCGTCGCCTGCGCCGTAGCGGCATTGGCGGCCTGTGCACTCCAGCTTGCCGCCTGCGCCGCCTTGGCGGCGGCGTCACTCGCCTGTGTTGCCGCCTCGGCCTCGCGCTGGCGGGCGCGGTCCTCGTTCTCAAACTCGATATCGTCCTCGATCTCATCGCTCGGATTGAGCAGCTCGTCCAGGCTCACGCCATAGAGCTTGGCGAGCGAGATCAGGTTCTCGGTATCGGGCGAGCTCTCCGCGCGCTCCCATTTACTGACCGCCTGGCGCGACAGCCCCAGCTTTCGCGCCAGCCCTTCTTGGCTAAAGCCCTTGCTGCGGCGAAGGTCGGCGAGCCGCTGCGCAGTTTCTACATTCATGGTTCCTCCTATGTGATGCCAGCCGTGCCGCCGGACCGTTTTTGTTCTTAAGGCGCCTTGCACAGTTAAAAATCTATCCGCCACCGCCAAAAGCATGCCACCTATTCTAGTGAGATTTTTGACAACCGGCGGTTGCGGGTGCATATGAGCTGCGGAAATGTGTCCAAACAAAGCAATGACCCGTAGCTTGGTTGTCCCTGTTGCGGCGTTAACGGTAGTATGGTCGTACTGTTTATTCCGCACCGCCAACGGAGGGAGTTCCGCGCCGTGAACCGCGATTTCGCCTCATCGCTCATCCAGCTCAACAACACGTTCTATCGCGAGCACTCCGCCTCCTTCTCCGATACGCGCCAGGCCCCGTGGCCCGGCTGGGTGCGCACCATGGATATCGCGCTCGGGCAGCTCGACGTCGCCACGATCGAGCATCCCGTCCGTGTCTTCGATCTCGCCTGCGGCAATATGCGATTCGAGAACTTTGCCGCCGGCGGCGCACTTGCCGCCAAGGGCGTCGACGGCGCAAACCCCTCGGCAGATGCCAGCTGTCCGTTTGAGTTCTATGGCGTCGACTCGTGCCAAGACCTGGCTATCGATGCACGCGGCCACGCCCTGCGCATTCCCAACCTGCACTTCCAGGAGCTCGATGTGCTCGACGCCCTTATGAAGCTCAACCCCGCCGAGACACCCGACGTGCTTTTCGACGCCCCGCTCGCCGACATCTCGGTCTGTTTTGGCTTTATGCACCACGTGCCGTCGTGCGAGTACCGTGTACGCGTGCTCGACGCCCTGGTGCGCCAGACGCGCCCAGGCGGCATCATCGCCATCAGCTTTTGGGAGTTTATGAACGACGAGCGCATGGCGCGCAAGGCCGTTCGAGCCGAAGCCCGCGCCGAGCTCACCCCGCCGTTTGAGGGATACGATTCAGCGCAGTTTGAAGCCGGCGACCACCTCATTGGCTGGCAAAACGACCGCCACGCCTACCGCTATTGCCATCACTTTGACGATCAGCAGATCACCGACCTGGTGCGCGGCGTCCGTACGTTCTACAAGAGCGGCGAGGTCCCCGTGCGCGAGCTTGAGCGTTTCCATGCCGACGGTCGCAGCGGAGAGCTCAACCGCTATGTGATTCTCAAGCGCCTGTAGGCACCGACGACTCGCCGCCGAGCCGCACCGCGTCTTTCGGGCAAACTATGCCCACTCTTTTTCAACCCATTGACGGAACGCGCAGCCATGCGTTCCATACTTATGACCAAGGAGCCTCATGGGAGCCGTCCACGTTCGCACGCCTAAGAACTTTGTGCTCGAGGAGCGCCTGGAGCGCTACGCCGATGCGATTGAGACGAATCCCGAGGCCTATGCCGGAGATTGGCGCGAGGCTTGCGCGCCCGCAGGCGGCAAGCCCTTCGAGCACCTTCACCTTGATCTTGGTTGTGGCAAGGGAACGTACCTTGTAGAGCGCGCGGCCCACGAGCCAAACACGCTCTTTATCGGTATGGACCAGGAGCCTATCTGCATCGCCTATGCCGCACAGAAAATCTGCGAGCAGGAGCTGTCCAACGCACTCGTCCTGCCCCGAGGTGCCGCATCGCTGCCGCAGCTGTTTGCCGCAGGCGAGCTCGATGCCATCACCATCAACTTTCCCACGCCACAGCCCAAGGCCAAGTACGCCAAAAAACGACTCGTCCATGTCGACCATCTGATGCTCTACCGCTCGCTCTTTGCAGCCGGCGCTACCGTCACGCTGCGAACCGATAGCAAGCCATTGCGCGACTACGCCCTGGGGCAGTTTGCCGCGGCGGGCTACGACACACTTTGGGTAAGCGATGACGTGCGCCGCGATCATCCCGAGCATCCCGAGACCGAGTACGAGTGCCGCACGCGCGAGATGGGTGCTGTCGTCTACGGCATTTGTGCCACACCCGGCGCGGAACCTACCGAAGAGCAACTCGCAGCAGGCCGAGCGCAGGAGC
>CABUWR010000175.1 GCA_902495265.1 uncultured Collinsella sp.
GCTGCTATAAGGCCCACACCCGCGATGACCAGGCGCTCTTTGGCATCGTTCAGGGCGGCATGCATCTGGACCTGCGCCTGCGATCGCTGCGCCACCTGGAGGAGTGCGGCGACTTCCCCGGCTACGGCATCGGCGGCTACTCGGTGGGCGAGGACCACGAGACCATGTTCGAGACGCTGGCGCCGCTGGTTTCCGAGTACATGCCTAAGCACAAGCCGCGCTACCTCATGGGTGTCGGCAGCCCTACCACGCTCGTGCGCGGCGTTGGCGTGGGCATCGACATGTTCGACTGCGTGCTGCCGACGCGCACGGGCCGCATGGGTACGGCGTTCTCCAGCGAGGGTCGCCTCAACTTCCGCAACGCGCGCTTTGCGCACGACGACGGCCCCATCGATCCCACCTGCACCTGCCCGGTGTGCACGGGCGGCTACAGCCGCGCGCTCATCCGTCACATGGTCACGCAGAAGGAGATGCTCGGCGGCATTCTGCTTTCGATGCACAACATCTACTACCTGCTCAACCTTATGCAGCGTGCCCGCCAGGCCATTATCGAGGGCCGCTACGGCGCGTTTGTGAGCGACTGGATGAACAGCCCTGCGGCGGTGGATTACTAAGGGCGACAGACACGCTTGCAGAGCGTGGGCAATGGCAAAGGCTGAGCGGCAACCGCTCGTCACATTTGCTGACACCGGCTGCGCGACCGCTGACCGATAGCTTGCAAGCACTTGATGCATCGTGGGTACCATACCGAATAGTTGATGTTCGGGCGGGTGTTTGGCGCATGGCGTCGACCCCGCCCGTTTTTCTTTTTCTCGATAGGAGTACCCATGATTAAGAATGAGAACGTCGAGGGCGAGCCTGCCTACGACGAGACGTACCGCCGCGGCCCCGTGGTCATGCGCGGCCCCATGATTCCCAAGGACAACACCTACGCCAACCTGCTGGCGCCCGAGGAGTCGACCGACTGGCTGCATGCCGATCCGTGGCGCGTGCTGCGCATCCAGGCCGAGTTTGTCGATGGTTTTGGCGCGCTGGCCGAGCTCGGACCCGCAGTGACCATCTTCGGCAGCGCCCGCACGCCCAAGACGGACCCGGCCTACAAGGCGGCGCGCACCGTCGGCCGTAAGATTGCTCAGCGCGGCGTGGCGGTTATCACCGGTGGCGGCCCCGGCATCATGGAAGCGGCCAACAGGGGAGCGGCGAGTGTCAACGGCAAGTCAGTTGGCCTGGGCATTGAATTGCCGCACGAGCAGGGGCTCAACAAATATGTGAACCTCGGTATGGACTTCCGCTACTTCTTTGTGCGCAAGACCATGTTCGTCAAATACAGCTCGGGTGCCATTGTGTTTCCCGGTGGTTTTGGTACGCTCGACGAGATGTTCGAGGTGCTCACGCTGGTGCAAACGCACAAGGTCAAGCGCATGCCGCTTGTGCTGGTAGGCAGCGAGTACTGGCAGGGCCTATTCGACTGGCTTAACGGTCCGGTGCTGGACGCCGGTATGATCAGCCCGCTCGATCCCGAGCTCGTGCACATCACCGACGACCTCAACGAGGCCGTCGACATTGCCCTGAGCGGGCTGATGTAGATCAATCGTGCTCACGCGACATGAATACGCATGGCAATCTGATGTTATCTAACATCAGATTGCCATTTATATTGGGTATACTGGTGTAAAAGACGAGGGCGAGGAGGTCGCGTATGTCTACTGCAACGGTTAAGCCTACGACGGTTCGCATCGAAGAGGGGCTCAAGGAACAGGCGACTGAGTTCTTGGATTCGGTCGGCCTCAGCCTCAATTCCTATCTCAATCTTGCCGTTCGGCAGCTGGTAAATCAACGAAAGATTCCTTTTGAGATTGTAGGAAGGGCGGAGGTGCCCAACGAGGCGACGAGGCGTGCCATGGTGATCGCCGAGGCTCATGAGTTGGGGATTTTGCCGGACGATAGCCCGTCATTCAATAACGCTGATGAGCTTATGTCATTCCTCGATGAGGAATAGCGATGTTCGAGATTAAAGTCGAGGCTCAATTTAAGGTGGACTACAAACGAACGATGCGCATGCATCCGCAGCTAAAGAGTGAGTTTAAGGCGGCAGTCGCAGAGCTTGCAGCTCACGGCTCGCTTCCCGCGGAATATGGCGCCCATGAGCTTTCAAACCCGGGCGGAAACTACAACGGCCACATCGATTTCCACCTATCCGATGGCTTGGTCGATGTGGTCGTTCTTTATCTTCCCCATAAGACTAACCCAATGATTAGGCTGGTGAGAATGGGCACTCATCAGGAGCTGTTTCAGGGTCCGCTGGGCTGATCGCCGATTTCCAAGTTGTGGTGGAATAGGGATTGATTGGCGGCTAATAAGCCAAAAACAGTCCCTATTCCACCGCAACTGATGTGGGCGTCCCTAGTGAGTTGGCTGGTAGCGGGGGCAGTAGCTGATGGCGATGGCATCGACGCCTACGTGGGTGGCGATGGTGCAGCCGATGGGGCCGGTGCCGGCGTCTACGTAGTCCTGGCCCGCGAGCGCCTCGTTGGCAAGTTCCTGCTCCTCGGCGGCGCCGGTCGTGAGCACGCGCACGCTTGAGCCCGGGTGCTCGTCCAAAAACGCGAGGCAATCTGCCATGGTGTTGGCAACGATGCGCTTGGCGCCGCGGCCCTTTTTGATTGCCTTGATCTCGCCCGATTTCCACTCCGGCGAAACGGCCAGGCGAATGTTGAGCATCTGCGTGAGCTGGCCGGCGAGCTTGGGCGCGCGGCCGTTCTTGACCAGGTTCTCGAGCGTGCGCGGAATCAGTAGCAGATGGGCGTCGGGCAGCGTCGCGCGGATCCGCGCCTCGGTCTCGTCTAGGCTGCGGCCGTCCTCGCGCATGGCGAGCGCGTACTCCACCAGCAGGCCCTCGGCGCCCGAGCCGGTGCGCGAGTCGATGCAGCGCACGTCGAGCTCGTGGGTCTCGGCGACCAGGCATGCGTTGGAATAGCAGGCGGACCATTCGCTGCACAGCGAGATAAAGATCGCGCTATCGTGGCCGTCAGCACGCACGCGGTCAAAGAGTGCCTTGAACTCGCCGGCGCTCGGCTGCGAGGTGTGTGGCAGCTGCTCGGAGCCGGCCATGCGGGCGACGTACTCTTGGGCGGTAATCTGCACCTGGTCGAGCAGGTCCTCGCCCTCGATAATCACATGCAGCGGAATCACGTAAATGCCGAGCTCTTGAGCGCGGGCGGGGGAGATGTCCGACGTGGAGTCGGTTATGATGGCAAAAGACATAATTGCACCTTTCGTTGGGGCGCTTGCGCGCCGCCTTCTTAGAGCAAAGTGCGACAAGTATAGTGGAGTTGCTCTACATTGCTAGGTTCAATTGTTGAATAGTCAACAGTTTGAAGTGACGGTGTGGAAATCGCCAACTGGGGAAGAAGGATATCGATGGCGGCATTGCAGCTA
>CABUWR010000176.1 GCA_902495265.1 uncultured Collinsella sp.
CGGGTGGGACAAAAAACGGCGCCCCGATCAAAACCGGGACGCCGCATGCGTGCGAATGTATCGCGTTTCGCTTACTGACGATCGAGCTTACGGACAGCAACGCGCTTGCTGTACTCATCGACGTGACCGAAGTCGCCAATGCCCACGGACTCGGCAACGTTAGCGCCGGTGGCCATAGCAAGCTTCATGGCCTCCTCGACGTTGTCGCGATCCCTGTACCACTTGTGCAGGAACGCAGCGAGGGTGCAGTCGCCGGCGCAGACGGAAGAGACCAACTTGATGTTGAACTCACGCTTGGCGTACCAGATGTCCTCGCCGTTGGAGAAGTAAGCGTCGCCGCGGCTACCACGGGTGAGCAGCACGTTCTGGACGCCGGCGTCGTGGGCGAGCTTCATGGCAACGCGGACCTCGTCGTCAGTGTCGACCGGCACGCCAAAGATAGCCTTCATCTCATGATGGTTCGGCTTGATGAGCAGCGGCTTCTTGTGAGCGAGCTCCTTGAGCTTGTCGGAGGACAGGTCCAGGACGACGTCAGCGCCACGAGCCTGAGCGTGCTCCATGACCTGAGCCAGGAAGTCGGGCGTAGCTTTGGGAGGCACGGAACCAGAGACAATCAGGCACTCAAGGTCGCCCGCGGTGTCCAGGATGTTGTAGAGCTCCTCCTGGTGCTGCGGCGTAATCGGGGCGCCGGGGTTAAGGATACCGTACTCGTGCTGGCCATCGTTGACGTAGGTGTTGATACGCGTGATGCCGTCAGTCCAGACCGGGCGGCACAGGCAGCCCAGGTTCATGACCTCCTCGACGATGAACTTGCCCGTGAAGCCGGCGAAGAAGCCGAGCGCGACGGTGTCGACGCCCATCTTCTTAAAGGCGAAGGACACGTCGAGGCCCTTGCCGTTAGCCGTGTAGCTGGCCGAGCCGGTGCGGACGTTCTCGTCGGGCTCGAGCGGAGAGCTCGAAACCGTCATGTCGACAGCCGGGTTAGCGGTTAGTGTGTAGAACATTTACAGTACCCCCTGTATATGTGAGGGCCGCGTGGCCGGCCCATTCCAACCACGCGGTTACCTCTGATACCAAATTAACGAGCTGCGGACTCGAGCAGCGCCTTGACCTCGGCGGCAGTGTTGCAGGCGAGCGCCTTCTCGGCGAGCTCGTCGCACTCGGCCTTGGTCCACTGGCTGATGGTCTTGCGGGCGCGCAGGATCGACGGAGCGCTCATCGAGAACTCCTCCAGGCCCCAGCTGATCAGCAGCGGCTCAAGCAGCGGATCGGCAGCGGCCTCGCCGCACATACCGACCATGATGCCGGCCTTCACGCCGCTCTCGATGATGTTCTTGAGCGAGCGGAGCACGGCGGGATAGTACACCTGGTACAGGTTGGAGATGGTGTCGTTGCCACGGTCGGCGCACATGGTGTAGCCGATCAGGTCGTTGGTGCCGATGGAGAAGAAGTCGGCGACCTCGGCAAGACGGTCAGCGAGCAGCGAAGCGGCGGGCGTCTCGACCATGATGCCGACCTCGATGTTCTCGTTGAACTTGCGACCCTCTTCGGTCAGCTCGGCCTTGCACTGCTCGACGAGCTCCTTGACAGCCACGACCTCCTCGACGCAGGTGACGAGCGGGATCATGATCTTGACGTCACCGAAGGCGCTGGCGCGCAGCAGGGCGCGGAGCTGGACCTTGTACTGGTCGGGATTGGCCAGGCAGTAACGCACGGCGCGGAAGCCCATGAAGGGGTTGTCTTCCTTGACCATGTGCAGGTACGGAATCTCCTTGTCGCCACCCACATCGAGCGTGCGGATGATGACCGGAGCGCCCTTGAGCGCGCTGGCGACCTTGCGATAGGCGTTGAACTGCTCCTCCTCGGAAGGAAGCTCGGCAGAGTCCATGAACAGGAACTCGGAGCGGAACAGACCGATAGCCTCGGCATCGTGATCGAGCGCGTTGGGCACGTCATCGGGGTTACCGATGTTGCAGGCGATGATCTTCTTGATGCCATCGGCAGTCACAGAAGGCTTGCCGCGGAAGGCCTCGAGGGCTGCCTTCTCGGCAGCAAAGGCCTCGGCCTTGGCGGTGTAGGCAGCGAGCGTCTCCTCGTCGGGATCGGCCTCGACAACACCCTTGCCACCGTCGACGACGACGGTCATACCGTTGCGAAGCGCGGTGCAGCTGTTAGAGACCGAAAGGACGGCCGGGATCTCGAGGGCACGCGCGATGATCGCGGAGTGCGACGTGCGGCCACCGGTCTCGGTGACGATACCGGCAACGTGGGCCTTATCAATCGTGGCGGTCATGGACGGCGTAAGGTCGTGCACGACAACGACGGTGTTCTCGGGCAGGACGGAGAGGTCGACGACCTCCTTGCCCAGCAGCTCGGCCAGAATACCGGTGCGGATGTCGGCGATGTCGGCCGCGCGCAGACGGAACATCTCGTCGTCCATGGACAGGAACATGTTCTCGAACATGGTCGAGGTGTCCATGAGCGCCTGCTCGGCGCAGGTGCCGCCGTCAATGGCGGCGTTGATGGCGTCGGTCATGCCCGGATCCTGAGCCAGGACGATGTGTCCGCTCATGATCTCGGCCTCGGCCTCGCCCACCGTCTCCTTCATGTGGTCGGCCTGAGCCTGGGTCTTCTCGCAGAAGACCGAAAGAGCGGACTGATAACGCTCCTTCTCTGCTGCCGAATCAGCAACCTCGTGCGGCTCAAACGTCAAGTCGGGATCGACGGCGACCATAACGGTGCCGATACCGATGCCCTCGGATGCGTTGACTCCCTGATACATTCCCATTCCTCTCTCCGTGTCATGTGATAAAGCGTTTTGCCATATCCATGACAAAAGAGCGCAGCTACCTTGAACAGGTCACTGCGCCCCCAAGTATGAACTTAATTGTTCAACATGCGACCCGTTTGAGTTCTACTCGCCAAGACCGCTCTTGATGAGCTCGATGGCAGCAGCCAGAGCCTCGGCCTCGTCGGCGCCGTCGCACTTGACCTCGACCTCGGTACCGCAAGGGATACCAGCAGCCATGAGGGCCATCGGGGACTTGCCGTTGACCTCCTTCTCGGGGGTGACGACAGTCACGTCGCAGGCGTACTTGCCCATGGTGGAGGCGAAGAGGCCGGCCGGACGCATGTGAAGACCCTGCGGATTGACGAGGGTAGCCTTCTCAGAAACCATAATTGACTCCTTTTTTGTGTTTAACCCCTGTCATGCATGCGGCAGGAGTCAGATTCACGACGTTGTTTATATTAACTCACATCAAACTGTTTTTCATTATGTTTCGGACGAATTGTTGGACAGATGTGTTTGTCGTCGGCTTGCTCGCCCACAGGGGGCCGGGCGCGGCCAGTGAGATTTCCTGCTCTACAGTCCTGCTCGCACGAAGAGCACATTAAGTGCTCTTCGGCTCGTGCGGAAC
>CABUWR010000177.1 GCA_902495265.1 uncultured Collinsella sp.
GCCCTGGGTGGCGCGCAGCGTCAACTAGTTACGCGGTTCGTAGAACCGCGTAACCCCTAGAAACGGTTGCCGCGGAAGCCGCCGCCGTTGCGACCGCCGCGGTCGTTACCGCGGTTGCCGCCAAAGCCGCCACGGTTGCCGCCGCGGTCGCCATAGCCACCACGGTTGCCGCCAAAGCCGCCGCGACCGCCACGGTCGCCGCCACGGTCACCAAAGCCGCCACGACCGCCGCGATCGCCACCGCGACCGCCACGGTCGCCGCCACGACCACCGCGATCGCCAAAGCCGCCGCGACCGCCACGGTCGCCGCCACGGCCACCACGGTCGTCACGGCCGCCGCGAGGACCACGGTCCTCGTCCAGGCCCATGGCGACGAGCGGAGCGATAACCTTATCGAGAGCGGCCATCAGCTCGGTGGCCTCCTCGTAAGAAAGCTCGGGCAGGAGTTTCTCCTTCTTGTTGGCAAGCTCGACCAGGCCCTCAGCGGCATCCTCGGCAGCGAAGACGACGATCTTGCGCATATCGCCCTCGGCGTCGTCGATGCGGCCGACCAGATCGGCAGCCTCGGCCTCGGCCATCAGGCCGTCGAGCTCACGGAGGCGCATGCCCAACAGGTCGGACATTTCCTTCTGCTCCATCTTGGGCTTGAGGTCAAGAAGCTTGATGGCGCGCTCGATGTTCGCCATGCGCTCGGCCTTGGCCTCCTCCTCCTTGGAAATAGCAAAGCGACGGCTACGCAGCAGGCGGGCGGCCTTCTGCATCTTGTCCATCAGCTCTTCGTCATCGTAATCAACGGCGGCCTCGACAACCTCGGCCTCCTCCTCGGCGGAAACCTCGTCAGCAGCCTCAACCTCGGCAGCTTCGGTCTCCACGGTCTCGACTGCCTCAACCTCGGCAGCCATGGTCTCGTTCTCGGTCTCGTTCATGATCTCTTCGTTCTCGGACATGAGACTCCTTCTTGGCCCTCTCGGGCATCATCGCCCCATTCGCGGGGCCCGTCGCGCACTCTTTGCGCTTTAAACATTCATGCCTCTCGGCAAAACGTCCATTAGTTTATGGTGTCGCCATCCAATCTAGCTGCAGAATCTATGTGCACACATTAATGCGACATGTGCGACTCGCGACGAGCGTACACCAGCGACGTCGCGAACCCGACCACGGCAATCACAGCCGCCACACGCACGGCAGCTGCAAATCCAATCGCCTGGGCAACGTCCGTCGCAACGCCAGCGGCACCGGCAGTCGCCGCAGAGCTCGAGAGCAGGCCGATAAACAGCGACGGGCCAAACGATGCGGCAATCATGTTCCACGTGTTGAGCAATGCCGTTCCGTGAGGATGCTCAGCGGCAGGCAGCGTCTCCAAGCCGGCCGTTTGCGAGGGACTCAGCACCAAACCGACTCCGGCATACACCACAACGGTCAGCGCCACGACGACGCCGATGTTCATGCTTGCCGCCGTCATCGAGATGGCAGTCTGTCCCACGGCAATCAGGGCAAAGCCGACCGGCAGCAGCGGCCATGCGCCGCGGGCGTCCATCACACGTCCGCCCACAATCGAGGTCACGGCATTGCAGGCAATCGCCGGCAAAATGAGCAAGCCCGCAACGAGTGCGGTCATGCCGTATGCGCCCTCAAAATAGAGCGGCAACAAAACGCTCATCGAGAACGTCGTCATCATCGACACCACCACAAGCAGGCACGCAGGCCAAAAACGAACGCTCGCCATGGGACGTACGTTAAGCACCGGATGCTCGAGCTTGAGCTGGCGGGCCGCAAACAGGCCGAGCAGCACCATGGCGGCGAAGAGCGTCACGATGCCGGCAATCAGATTGGTCGAGAACTCGCCTACGGAATACACAAACGCCGTAATACCGGCGGCGAGCAAAACGACCGACAGAATATCAAGCGTGGTGTTCGAGCGCTTTCCGACATTCTGAACAAGCTTTACGCCCGCCGCAGCGACCACAATGCCGCCCACCAGCGGCACTACGAACACCGCCCTCCAGCCAAACAACGTGCACATAAGACCGCTGATCACGGGTCCAAACGCCGGCCCTAGCGTAATGCAGGCACCGCCCAAGCTCAGATACAGACCGAGCTTCTCGCGCGGGGCGCAAGACAGCACCACGTTCATCATGAGCGGGAACAAGATGCCCGATCCCGCAGCCTGTAAAATACGACTTGGCAGCAAAACGCTAAACGACGGAGCGACCAGGCACAGGACTTCGCCGGCGACCATGCATCCGCATGCGAAAAACAGCAGCTTGCGCGTCGAAAAACGGCCGGACAGAAAGGCCATGATGGCCGTAAAGATCGACGTCACGATCATGTAGCCCGAAACGAGCCACTGCGCCGTAGTGGCACTCACCGAAAAGGCCGCCATAATGTCGTGCAACGCCACGTTAATGATGTTCTCGTTAAACGCGGCGACAAAGGCTGCAACATACATTACGACGAGAATCGCCGAGGCCGTCGACGGTGATTGAGTTTGCTTTTGGGATTTGGTCCCCATGAAATTCCTTCCTCTTAGAACGACAGTCGCATCGCCCCAGAGGAACAGTCCAGGGCGAAAAATGAGCCCTAGACTTACGCCAGACGCCGTACACGACGAATCTGGCAACATGGTCCAACGTCGAAAGATTGTAACGCGGACGCGCAGCTTTCCTTCCGCGCTATTATTAAAAGTCCACGAAAGCATAAGACATGAGGAGCCCGCCATGATTAAGCCCATCATGAAATCCGAGTTCTTTTTGCGCCTGCCTTCCGAAGACGCAGGACCCGATGACGCCGTGATCGGGCAAGACCTCCTGGATACGCTCCACGAGCATGAGCACGAGTGCGTGGGCCTCGCCGCCAACATGATCGGCGTGCGCAAACGCATCATCTGCGTAAAGGACGGCGACAGGGCGCTGCTCATGTACAACCCTCAAATTCTTGAGCACGTCAATGCCTATCAGACGAGCGAAGGATGCCTCTCGCTGATCGGCGAGCGTCCCTGCACCCGCTATCGCCGCATTAAGGTTGAGTATTTAGACGAGAACTTTGTCCACCGCATCAAAAACTTCTCGGGCTACACCGCCGAGATCATCCAACACGAAATCGACCACTGCAACGGCATCGTGATCTAGTTCCACGAACCAAGGAAAATGATCTGTTTTCCTCCGTCCCTAATGGACCATGGTAACGCCGCAGGCTGAGCACACGACAGCGAGCGAGCCGCATTTGAGACAAGGTGACGTGAAACGAAAGGGCGCTGACCTTCTGGTCGCGCCCTCGAAATTGAACGTCAGATTGGCGTGAATGCGGCTCGCGCAGCGTCAAGCGGTCCGCCGTTCGGTAGAACGGCGGAACTAATTAGCTCTGGCGGTAGTGATCGAAGAAGTCGGCGAGGTCTTCGAGCGACTCTTTGAGCACTTCCA
>CABUWR010000178.1 GCA_902495265.1 uncultured Collinsella sp.
CCGGCACCGGGCACACCGAGCACCGAGCCAAACGTCCGCACACCCTCGGGCACGTGCAGTAACCCCTGAGCCCGTGCCTCGGCAATCGCCGTATCGAGCAGGCGACCGTAGCCGACCATCCAGCTGTCGTACCTGCGCAGCGTCTCGGCATCGTCTGTCGGCAGGCCCTTTTGCCCGCCAAACACTGCAAGTGCCCCACGACGCCCCACGAGCGGATTCTCGACATCGGAAAGCACCACGGCACGCGCGCCATTCAGTGCCCGAAGCGCCGGTGCCAAATCGATACTCGCCACGTGTTCAAGGCCCGCGAGACCGGGGGCAATATTGCAGCCACGGTCATCGACAAGGTGGGCGCCCAGCGCCTGCAGCATGCCGGCGCCACCGTCGTTGGTGGCGCTGCCGCCCAGACCAATATAGATAGTCTTTGCCCCAGCACGGACCGCGCGAAGCATGAGCTCGCCCACGCCATAGGTCGTAGCGGCCAACGCCGCCGATTCCGTGCAGGGCGAATACCCAATACCCGCCGCCTCGGCCATCTCAATAACAGCCGACTCGTGCTCGCCGTCCACCAGCATCCGGGCAGACACGCGGTCGCCCAAGGGGCCTGCGACTTCACCTGCCACGACCTCACCGCCGCGCGCGGCGATGGCGTCGAGCGTTCCCTCGCCACCATCTGCCAGTGGCAATGCACGCACCTCGGCATCGGGCCACACGCGGCGCACACCTTCGGCAACCGCCGCCTCCGCCTGTGCACTCGAAACGCTGCCCTTAAAGGAATCAATCGCCAACAGCACACGACGGGGCCGGCGCTGCACGGAGCCAAAGTCGAGCGTCTCGCCAGCGAGATCCCCAACACCCGCAAGCGCCTCGGCGTGGGCGGCATGCGCCTCAAGATCGGCCCCACAACCGCAGCCAGCACCATCGGTGCCACGCAGCCCACTAAAATAGCTGCTCAGCACCGCGCGGCACTCGTCTGCCAGCACGCCGGCGGCCACATTAAACCGATGATTCAGGCGCGAATCGGCGTTCAGGTCGTATAGCGACCCCAGAGCGCCCGCTTTAGCATCGGACGCGCCGTACACGCAGCGCCCCACGCGCGCGTTAACCATAAGCCCCGCGCACATGCAGCAGGGCTCGAGCGTTACGTAGACCGTGCAATCGGAAAGGCGCCAACGACCGAGCGACCGCGCGGCGGCGCATAGGGCCGCAAACTCGGCATGCGCCGAAGGGTCCTGGTCGAGCTCGCGGCGATTATGCGCCCGCGCGACGATCTCACCCGCGCGCACCACTACGGCGCCGATCGGCACCTCGCCCACCGCCGCGGCGGTACGCGCCTCCGCCAGCGCCTCGCGCATGAACTTCTCATCGATTCCGGTGCTCGTCATCGTTCGCCTTCCCTGTTGCAAACCCAAAACGATGCTATCATTACGACTCACGGAGAGATGGCAGAGCGGTTGAATGCGGCGGTCTTGAAAACCGTTGAGCGCGAGAGCGTTCCGGGGGTTCGAATCCCCCTCTCTCCGCCACTCTTAGTGACTCACCGGCGTCATGGTCCGCTCGAACAGCGCATCGACCACGTCGGCGATTTCGGATCGGCGCTCTAGTACGTGGCCCGATTCCCACCACATGGTAAAGAGTCGAATAATACCGCCGGCGACAAACTCAGACGTTGTCTCGAGCGATACGGGCGCGAGCGCGTCCTCGTCAAGCGCGATCATCACGCGCCCGCGTATGGAGCGCGCGATGCGGTCGCAAATCATGCTGGTCAGCATACCCGACATGCTGCTCGCCAAAATGTTATCCATGAGCTGCTCATGCGCCAGAATCAGATCCATGGCATCGGCGAACACTTCGTGGCGAAGCGCGCGTACGTCCTCGGCGTCCTCCGCGCCATCCGCATCGGCCCGCTTTTGCGGCAGGCCCGACATGAGTTCATCGATATAGAAGGCAAAGTAATCGTTTTTGTCGCGGAAGTGCTTGTAGAACGTCGTCCGACGAATCATAGCGCGGTCGCACAGCATGGCAACCGTCACGTCCTCAAACCGATGCTCTTCGAGCAGCTCGGTAAAGGCCTCGAACAGGGCCCGATAGGTTTTCTTGATGCGAAGGTCCATATATATCGCCCTCCTCAAGGAGAAGACAACGCTCACTAATCTGTCGCATATCTTACACCTGTATCGCCCGCCCCCTGGCGAATGGCCTTACCTTGGTGGAAACATAACGCTTACCGGAAAGTTCGGTATCGCCAAAGGTTGCGGGTATACTAGTAGCGTTACACCAACGGCAGCCGGCGGAAGACGCCGCGGCCATTCGAAACGGAGACACCATGATTCCCGTCATCATCGGTATCGTTGTTGTCGTTGTGATTGTCTGCGCCATCGCCGGCATCTACAACAACATGGTCACCAAGCGCAATCGCATCGATAACGCCTGGCAGAACATCGACACGCAGCTGCAGCGCCGCAACGACCTGATCCCTAACCTGGTCGAGACCGTCAAGGGCTACGCCAAACACGAGCAGGACACGCTTGCCGCCGTGATCAACGCGCGCAACGCCGCCGTAAGCGCCACCACGCCCGAAGCCAAGATGGAAGCCGACAACGTGCTGACCGGCGCCCTGCGCCAGCTCTTCGCCGTGGCCGAGGCTTACCCCGATCTTAAGGCGAACACCAACTTTACGCAGCTCCAAGCCACGCTCGAAGACACCGAGAACAAGGTGAGCTACGCGCGCCAGAGCTACAACGACTGCGTGCTTAGCTACAACAACGCCATCCAGACCTTCCCGGCCGTCATCTTTGCCGGCATCTTCCAGTTTAAGGAGCGCCAGGGCTTCGAGGCCGCCGAAGCTGCCCGCCAGGCACCGACCGTCAAGTTCTAACAGATCCGCAGCGTATCCTTAATCGGATATATGCATAAACCGCCCCGTCGAATGCATACTTCGACGGGGCGGTTTCCTTTGTCGCGAAGGTCCCCCTCAAGGTGCCGTGCATTTTTGGGAGTATTCAACATGCCCGACAGCTTCGGGCGCCACGTAAATGCCAAAGACCGCGAATATCCCCGCAAATCAAACGCTGTCAGCCCATAACCACGCCCATCATTCGTAGAAAACATCGAGAAATCCCGATTTTTCGCCCGAAGTCGGTATGCAGGGGCCTTCGATTGCAGAATACTCGCAAAAATGCACGTCGCCACCACCCCCACATGGCGCGAACCAAAACAAAAGCGCGGCCAAAAGGCCACGCGCCATCTTTAATTCAGATTAATTACTGTTCGTTGCGACATCGCCGAGCCCGCAGGGCGGAGAGCAAGTTCCCTCCCGGCGCACTCCGCAGGACGCAAGAAGCCCTCGCCGCACGAAGTGCGCAGCGAGGGCTTCTTGCATGTCCGAGG
>CABUWR010000179.1 GCA_902495265.1 uncultured Collinsella sp.
AAGAACACCGATAAGCTCGTTGTACAGAATGCCGCCAAGACCCTTCTGGCCAACATTCGCTTTGCGAGCGTGGATGACCCCATCCGCACCATTACCGTTACGTCCTCGATTCCCAACGAGGGTAAGTCTACGGTTGCCATCAACCTGGCCCAGGCTATCGCCACCAGCGGCAAGAGCGTTCTTCTGGTCGAGGGAGATATGCGTCGCAGGTCTCTTTCCGACATGCTTGGCGTCCGTTCGCATGGCGGACTCTACGCAGTCCTGTCCGAGCAGATTTCCATCGACCAGGCAATCGCCGAGACGGGTCAGAAGAACTTCTACTTCCTCGATGCGGAGCCTCATATTCCCAATCCTGCCGACATCATCGTGTCTCATCGTTTTGCCAAGCTGGTTAAGGCGCTGTCTGCCAAGTTCCAGTATGTCATTTTTGACGCTCCTCCGGTCGGCACCTTCATCGATGCTGCCGAGATCGCCAGCCTGACTGACGGCACGCTGTTTGTGGTGCGCGAAGACTTCACCAAGCGCGAGGAAGCGCTCAACGCCATCGCTCAGCTTAAGAAGTCCGAGAAGGTCAAGCTCATCGGTACCGTTATGAATTACTGCGAGACCGAGACCAGCGAATATTACTATTCTTACTACACCAAGGACGGTAAGAAGGTAAAGAACGGTTCCGCTGCTCAGGGTGCTTCTAAAAAGGGGATCTTTACCAACCGGGCAAACGTTTAGTTGATTAAGGCCGACCTATGCGCGACATTCATTGTCATATCTTGCCGGGTGTAGACGACGGTGCCGCCGATCTCGATGAGAGCCTGGCGATGCTTGCGGCTGCCAAACAGGCTGGCGTAACCAGAATTGTCTGCACCCCGCACTGCCGAGATCCCTATTTTGACTACGACAAGATGTGGGATGCCTTTGAGTTATTGCGGGATAACGCAGATGGTTTTCCGCTTCAGATGGGCTTTGAGGTCAACCACCGAAAGCTTGTCGAGCTGGGCATCGACGCCGCAGAATACCTGCATTTCGATGGCACCAATGAGTTTCTGCTTGAGCTTTCGACGCATGCTGATCCCTATGCGTTTAGAGAGTACGAGAGTACGATTTACGATTTGCAATGCCGCGGCTACCAGGTGATCATCGCTCATCCCGAGCGATATCGCGCTGTTCAAAAGGATGTGAGTGTGGCGGAGCGTCTGGTCGATATGGGCTGCAAGCTGCAAGCTTCGGCGGACTTTATCGCCGGTGGCCGCTTTGGCCGCGAGAAAAAGCCGGCGCAGCGCCTGTTCGATCAGAACCTGTACAGCTTCATCGCGAGCGATGCCCATAACGTGGGTCATTACGACTGCCTGGCGAAGGCGCGGGCCAAGTTTAGCGTGCGAGGCGCTCACTTTCGCTAAAATCTGTCCCTAACGTTTGCTTTGAGCGGAGGGGCGACCATGGATATTCAAATTAAGACGGGGTGCTTTGACGGCGCGGCGCTGGTGCGCCGCGCCGTCTTTATGGACGAACAGGGTTACGAAAACGAGTTCGACCAGATCGATGAGGCTTCTGACTGCATTCATGTGACGCTGTATGTGGATGGTCAACTCGCCGGCTGCTCGCGCGTGTTTCCCGAGGAGCTGGAGCGCGCGGCAGATGCGGAAGCCCCGGTGTCGCCGGCATGCGACATGGACGAAGGCGTTGCGGCGGGGGAGACCTACATTATGGGGCGCGTCGCCGTGCTGCCGGCTATGCGTCGTCGCGGTCTGGCGAGTGCGATCGTCGAGGCCAGTGATGCGTGTGCACGCAATGCTGGCGCTAAGCTTATTAAGCTGCATGCGCAGGAATACGTGCTGCCGCTCTATGTAAAGGCGGGCTACACGCAAATTGCCCCGGTAGACTACGAGGATGAGGGCCAACCCCATGCCTGGATGGCCAAGCGCGTAGATGGCAGATAGGGACGCTCCTTTTCTGCCGGCAGTCGGGGACACTCCTTGGCAATTGGCGCATCGGAGCGCTCTGGCATACAGTTTTTCGATTCCGTATGTATATATGCGCGCTAATGGGTTATAAAATCTAAGTCTGAACATAGCAGGTCTGCGATCCGGCTCGGGCAACCGGGCCGTTTTTGCGGACGGGGATAGCGCGAAAGGACTGCACATGCGTCAATTTAAGACCGAGAGCAAAAAACTGCTCGACCTCATGATCAACTCCATCTACACCAATAAGGAAATCTTCCTGCGCGAGCTTATCTCTAACGCGAGCGACGCCGTCGACAAGCTCAACTTTAAGAGCCTGCAGGATCCGAGTGTCAAGCTCGACCAGGGCGACTTGGCCATCCGTGTTTCCTTTGATAAAGATGCCCGTACCATCACTATTTCGGATAACGGTATCGGCATGACCGCTGAGGAGCTCGAGCGCAATCTGGGCACCATCGCCCATTCCGGCTCCGAGGAGTTTAAGACCGAGAACGCCGAGCAGCAGGGTTCGGATGTCGACATCATCGGCCAGTTTGGCGTGGGCTTCTACTCGGCTTTTATGGTCGCCAGCCATGTGAAGGTCGTCAGCCGCGCCTATGGCGAGGATGTCGCCCATGTGTGGGAGTCCGACGGTCTTGAGGGCTACACCATCGAGGACGGCGAGCGCGCCGAGCACGGTACCGATGTCATTCTGACGCTGCGCGAGAATGAGAAGCTCGACGCCGACGGCGAGGCCGAGACCTACGATCGCTTCCTGACCGAGTGGGGTCTCAAGAGCCTGATTCAGCAGTACAGCAACTATGTGCGCTACCCGATCCAGATGATGGTGACCAAGAGCCGCCAGAAACCCAAGCCCGAGGACGCCGGCGACGATTACAAGCCCGAGTACGAGGACTACCAGGAGCTCGAGACCGTCAACTCCATGACACCGATCTGGAAGAAGCGCAGCTCCGATGTCGAGCAGAAGGACTACGACGAGTTCTACAAGTCCACGTTCCACGACTTTGACGATCCTGCGCGCACCATCAGCTTCCACGCCGAGGGCACGCTCGAGTATGACGCCCTGCTGTTTGTGCCGGGACGCGCGCCGTTCGATCTGTACAGCAAGGACTACGAGAAGGGCCTGGCGCTCTACAGCTCCAACGTGCTGATTATGGAGAAGTGCGACGACCTGCTGCCCGACTACTACAACTTTGTCCGCGGCGTCGTGGACTCTGCCGACGTGACGCTCAATATTTCGCGTGAGACGCTGCAGCAGAACCGTCAGCTCAAGGCCATTGCCAAGCGTGTCGAGAAGAAGATCACCGCTGACCTTGAGGATATGCGTGACAACGACCGCGAGGCCTATGAGAAGTTCTTTGAGAACTTTGGTCGCGGTCTTAAGTACGGCATCTACTCGAGCTATGGCATGAAGGCCGATGAGCTCGCCGACCTG
>CABUWR010000180.1 GCA_902495265.1 uncultured Collinsella sp.
CCGTACCCGTTCTGGCGCTGCCAACCTCATCGTCTACAACGACTACCTCTATATCGGTGAATACAACGACGAGGAGATTGCCCTCGAGCGCATCCTGTTCAACAAATCCAACACCGAAGAGGGCGGCAAGAGCGGCATGGGTGGCGTTGACTGCTCGTTTGTGAATGCCAATCTTGAGCAGTCGGTTAACATCTATCGCATGGACAAGGACGAGAACATGGAGCTCGTCGTTGGCGATCGCACCGACATGTTCCCCGAGGGCGGTATTTCCGGCCTGACTTCGGGCTTTGGCCGAAACGAGAACCAGTACATTTGGCGCATGCAGAAGTTCGACGGCAAGCTGTATATCGGTACCTTTGATACCGCGAGCCTGCTTGAGCCGATCGGCCAGTTCTCCAATGGCGACATTATCGATATGACGCCCGAGGAGTGGGACTCTCAGGTTCAGCGCCTTAGGGACCTGCTCAATCACCTGCTCGACAAGAAATCGCCTGACGACCCCATCGTTCCCGTGAACACGCTTGCGGACGATGATTCAAACGAGGCCGTCGAGGTCGATGATTCGAACGAAGCTGCTGAGGTTGATGATTCAAACAAGGCCGTCGATGTCGATGACGAGAAGACCGAGGTTGCTAAGGGCTTTGGCGATCTGAGCGATGCGCTGGAGGATGCCGCGGGCGGTCTTTGCGATCAGGCCGCGACGATGTCCCAGGACTTTGAGGACGACGCCGCTTATGTCCAGAAGATCGATGGCGAGATCGCGTACTTCAAGTCCTTTGCCGACCAGTATCAGGACATGCTCGATAGCTATGAGAGCCTTAAGCAGCAGTACGAGGATGCCTATGGCACCGAGCTGCCGAGCGATATTCAGGATGCGCTCGATAAGCTGCTGAGCGAGGAGAACCTCAAGAAGTTGCAGAGTGTCCTTACGTGCATGTGTTACCTGCGCGATGCCGAGCGCGGCTTTGATATGTATGTGACCGAGGACGGCGTGAACTTTACGACGCTGACGACCAATGGCTTTAACGATCCGTATAACCATGGTCTGCGCACCTTTGCGGTGACCAACCAGGGTCTGTGCCTTGGTACCGCCAACCCGTTCTATGGTTGCCAGGTCTGGATCCAGCGCAAGGAGAATTCGGAGAATCCGGTTGATCCCGGTACTCCGGATCCGACGGAACCCACCGATCCTTCGCAGCCGGGTGGCGGCGATCAGCCTGGCGGCAGCCAGACGGGTGGCAACGACCAGTCGAGCAGCACCACGACCACCGTCACGACGACCGCTAAGAAGACTCCGAAGGACGGCTCGCTGCCTCGCGCTGGCGACTCGACCCTCACGCTGGTCTTGGGATTGCTGGTTGCAGCTGCCGCAGTGCTTGGCATTGCTCTCGTCTTGCGCAAGCGTTCTCGTCGCTAGGCTCGTCCGCGTAGCTCAATGTCCTGGATATCGTCGAAGTTGATGGCGATATCCCTGAGTTTGAGCAGCTTGAATGCGGGTAACGCTTCGTCGAGAATGCCCGTGCGGCTACGATAGCCGTACGTATCGTAATAGGTGACGCGCACCAAGTCGCCGCGTTTGAGGCCCTCGAGCTTTTGCGAAAGCTCGAGGGCTTTTTCTTCCGTGAGCTCACGTTTTTGCTCGACGGTGATTTCCTGCTTGCGCACGAGTTCGTAGTATCCCGTGAGGGCGGCAAAGGGCATAAACTGTGCGGCGCGGTTGGCGCGCACGGCACCGTTGGCAGTGAGGTTGGGGTCGGCTGCGCGGCGTCTGCCCTCGGGGTCCGCCAGGCGCTCGAAGGCGGTCGGCGGGCGCATGGGCTGTTGTTTGGGTTTAGGCACGGTGTCCTCCAACTTGATCGTTGCGCTCGCGCGCGGTGGCGCCGGCGGTAAAACTCAATCCTTTGACCAGGGCGTTCTTGCCGTACTTGCCTTTCACGGCCAGGACGGCGCGCGCCAGGTCGCGCTCGCGCTCATCGGTCTCGATATCGCTGAACAGATCGATGGTGGCAAATTCCTCGGGCACAAGATTGCTAAAGCCCAGGTTGATGCGCTTGACCGGTCGTTTGGGATCGACAGTCTGCGCCCAGAGCTCATCGAAATAGCCCATGATCTTCTTAAACGAATTGGTACGCTCGGGCAGCTTGCGCGAGGCGTTGGAGTGCGCAAAGAGCGCGGCATAGCCACCACGCGGTTTGCCACCATGCTCTCCCACAAAGATGCCATCGATTGCCTGCGCTTCGCGCACCAGGCGGCGCCGTTCGTCATCGCGCTGGACGGGCTTGGGAGCACGGGGCGCGAGCTCGGGGCCGGCGGTTGCGGTGGGTTCGATGCTCGACGTACTCGAGCGCAGGTGTCCGCATCCGTCCACATATTGTGCAGTACCGCTGGCATCAAGCCTGCGTATGTCGGCGCGCTCGCTCGCGTAGCCCACAAAGAGCGAGATGCTGTCGCAGACCACGTGCTTATCGATCAAGTCCAACACGGCGTTGTCGACCATCTCGCGCAAGACGGTGTAGGCCTGCTCGTAGGCATAGCCCTTCGAGAGCACCTGTCCTGTGGTGGTCGAAGTTGCTTGCGGGCGATAGGCTTGGATATCGGCGATGGTTGTCGGCTCGCGTCCGAAGGCGTGGTCGATGAGATACTCGGCATTGACGCCGAGCTCGTCGTAAAGCAGGTTTTCGTCGAGCGCCGCGACGCCCATCAGATCGTAGACGCCGTATTTTTCGAGTCGTGCTGCCACGCCGGGGCCGATGCCCCAGATATCGGTGATGGGACGATGGGGCCAGATTTCCTTGCGAAAGGTCTCATCGTCGAGTATGCCGATGCGGCTGGGTACGTGCTTGGCGGTGATATCGAGTGCAACTTTGGCCTGGAATAGGTTGGGGCCGATGCCGACCGTCGCCGTGATGCCGGTGCGCGCGAGGACCTCGTCGCGCAACATGCAGGCGAAGCCTTCCGCGTCGGTGTGATAGAGGTCCAGATAGGGTGTCACGTCGATAAAGCACTCGTCAATTGAGTAGACGTGAACGTCTTGCGGACTGACGTATTCCAGGTAGATACCGTAGATCTGCGCCGACACCTCCATGTAGTGCTGCATGCGCGGTACGGCCTTGATGTAGTCGATGCCGTCGGGAATCTCGAATAGGCGGCAGCGGTTGTGAATACCTAAGTCCTTCATGGCCTGCGTGATGGCGAGGCAGATGGTCGTGCGTCCGCGCGATTCGTCGGCAACGACTAGGTTGGTGGTGAGCGGATCGAGCCCACGGTCGACGCACTCGACGCTGGCATAAAACGTCTTGAGGTCGATGCAGATATAGGTGTGCTGCTCGTGCGCCATCCGTGTCCCTCCATCAAACACATGTTCTTATCGAATATCTGTTCG
>CABUWR010000181.1 GCA_902495265.1 uncultured Collinsella sp.
CCCTGCCGTCACTATGTTCAACCAGTTTTGCGGGCGTGCGCCGCTGCGCGGCTAGCCCGCGTGCTCCTCGGCGGGGTTGTCTAAGATTGTTGTTGAACTTCGGCCTTTGGCTCAAAGAAAAACGGGAGATGCGATCTGCATCCCCCGTTTTTGTTGCACCTACTCTAGGTCAATAAATTTGGTGCTCAGAATCTTGCCGTCCTTGACGAGCATTCTGGCCATGGTGGGGCCTCGGGTGCCTCTTGGATAGCTGGCGCTGCCAGGGTTAAGGACCAGGCAGCGGCCCACTTGGGCTTCTTTAGTTACGTGGGTGTGACCGTTGATGGCTACGTCTACGGACCCCACCGGGAGGTCTTCGCGGTAGTGGGCTACGGCGAACTTGAGGCCTTCGTAGGTAAAGAGCGCCAAGCGGTCCACATCGGGGCCGTAGTCGCGATAGTAGTCGTTATTGCCCAGCACCGCTCGCACGGGGGCGATGGTGCGCAGGTGCTCGTAGTCCATCTCCGACGTAAGGTCACCGGCGTGGATAATCAGATCCGCACCCTTAAGCTCGTCTAGGAGCGCAGGCGAAAGATAGCCGTGGGTGTCCGAGATAATGTCGATACGCTTGGCGCTTGCACTGTTCATGGGATCCCTTCCGCAAAAAGATTTGGTGCATTCATGCAAAAAGCCCCACGGCTCCGCAGACGATTTTGGTCTACAGGGCTGCGGGGCCAATGTACTAGAGGCTCAGAGCCTTTTTGAGTGGCACGACGCGACGGCGCGAAACCGGTACGCGTTCATCGACGCCCGTAATACCCAGCTGGATAGCGCCCGAGGGAACCGTCTCGACATCGGTGACACACGCCAGGTTGACGATATAGCGGCGGTGAACGCGGAAGAAGCCAAAGTCGCAGAGCTTGGCCTCAAACTGTGCCAGCGAGGTCGTGGACAAAAAGCGGTCATCGACCGTATAAATACAGGAGTAATCGTCCTTGGCCATAATAAAGCGAATGTCGTCCACGGGGATGAGGACCTTGCGGCCGCCCTTTTCCACCGGGATGCGCTCGATGGTCACCTTGCTGTCCGTGACAGGCTTGGCGCGTTGCATAACCTTATCGATCGCTCGATCCAGGCGAGCCTCCTCGACCGGCTTCATCAGATAGTCGACGGCATCCACATCAAACGCCTCGACCGCATGATCGCTGTACGCGGTTACGAATACGATCGCCGGCGGATTCTTGAGCTTATGCAGTGCCTCGGCAAGTTGCAGACCCGAAGCGCCAGGCATCGAGATATCGAGGAACACAACATCGACGCGGCTCTCCATAAGCATCTCGATAGCGGAGCGAACGCTCGACGCTTCTGTGATCGTGCCGATCTTGCCCGTCTGCTCGAGCAAGAAGCGAAGTTCCGAACGGGCCGGGGCCTCATCATCCACAATCATCGCACGCAGCATAGGGATAAAACCTTTCGTCAACTAACTACGTCGGGCATCCGCCAACTAGCGTTAAACCCGCAACCTATCATTCTACTCTTGAATGTCGAAGAGGCTCTCCGACAAATCGAGATGCAGGAGCACTTTAGTGCCCTTGCCCGGGGCCGATTCGACGCGCGTATAGGAGTGCGGTCCATAAAAGCGATGGATGCGCTCCGAAATATTGTGCATGGCCACACCGGCGCCGCCGCCCTGCGGGGAGCTGGCGTCGGGACGGGCGGAGCGTTCGTCAAACAGTCTGGCAGCGGTGCCTTCGTCCATGCCCACGCCGTTATCGGCGACCACAATCAAAATCGCATCTTCGCCATCCCTGTGGACCGACACGTCGATCCTCAGTGCATCGTCGTCGCCCATACCATGGCGCACAGCATTCTCGACGATTGGCTGAATTACAAATGCCGGCACCAGCGTGTCCTCGACGTCCTCGGACACGTCGAAGGTCGCCAGCACGCGATCCTCGCCAAAGCGCGCCTTCTCAAACGTCAGGTAGCGCTTGGTCTGGGCAACCTCGCGCGAGACCGGGATAAGCGACCCCGAGTTGTCGAGCGTGGCGCGATAGAACGAGGAGAACTCGCGCAGCAGCTCGCGGGCGCGCAGCGGATCGGTACGCGTAAACGACGCGATGGTGTTGAGCGTGTTGAACAGAAAATGCGGGTTGATCTGCGCCTGCAGGGCACGCACCTCGGCACGGGCCGTGAGCTCCTTTTGCACCTCGAGCTCGTGGATGGCGAGCTGCGTGGACAGAATCTCGGCAAAGCCCGAGGCGAGCGCATACTGGGTACGGTCGACGGCGCGCGGGGTCTTGTAGTAGAACTTGAGCGTACCGACGGTGCGGTCGCCCACCTTGATAGGAGCGATGATACCGGCAGGAACATGGTTGTGCGAGCCATCCGAACCCACCACGTCCACCACACGGTTGAACGACTGGACGATACCGTGCTCGATGACGTAGCGCGTGGCAAGTGTGTGGATGGGCGAATCGGGCAGCAGCTTTTCCTCAAACTCGCCCGCGCAGGCCAGCACGTTGCTCTCGTCGGTGATGGCAACCGTCATGGCACGCGTCTCGGGCAAAATGCGCTGGCACACCAGACGCGCCGACTCCTGCGTCAGACCGCCTTTGATGTCCTCGAGCATGGCAGAGGCCACCGAGAGCGTCTCTTCGGTGTACTGCGAACGCACCGAATCGGGATTGAGCGTCAAATAGATAAAAATGCACAGAAAGATGCACAGCAGTGCGCAGGCGACCACGGTCGCGATCGGCTCGATTCCAGTCGCCAGGGCAAAAATAAAGTACACCAGCACGCAAATGGCGCAGACAACGGCGATCACGCGAAAGATTGATATTGAATTATCGCGCTGGGCGCGGCGGTCGATCATTCAGTCCCCTCCAGGATGCTGGTCAGTTGTGCGTCGCGCCAGAGCCCATCCATGATCTTGGGCCAGAAGCTCTGGAAACGCAGGTAGCTTGCGGCGTTTTGGCGCGCGTAGGTCTTGGCTTCGTCAATACCGTGACGCCAAATGCGCAGGTATCCCTCGTGCTCGCGAGTAAACATGCTGCGAACCATGGCGGTCTTGCGCACGCGGTCGTCGAGCTCGCGCGAAATCCACGGGCCCGGATAGGGCATGAGTGACGCGGCCGTGACGGGAACGAGCTCCTGCTGGTGCGCGGCAAATGTCAGCTTGGCACGCTCGTAGTACCAACGGTACACGTCCTGCATAAAGCGCGGCGAGCGCTTCTCGGACTCGGGCGGCAGGTGACGAACGGTCCACTCGTTGTCAAACCACACGTCGTAGCCAAACATGCGCATGTTAAAGAGGTAATCCAAGTCCTCGCCGCGGGTGATAAACGGGTCAAAGGCCACACGCGTAAAGGCGCGGGCGTGCAGGGCCATCAGGCCG
>CABUWR010000182.1 GCA_902495265.1 uncultured Collinsella sp.
AGGATATGCGTGACAACGACCGCGAGGCCTATGAGAAGTTCTTTGAGAACTTTGGTCGCGGTCTTAAGTACGGCATCTACTCGAGCTATGGCATGAAGGCCGATGAGCTCGCCGACCTGCTGCTGTTCTGGTCTGCCAAGGAGCAGAAGATGATTACCCTGGCCGAGTATGCCAAGGGCATGCCCGAGGATCAGAAGGCCATCTACTACGCCGCCGGCGACTCGCGTGAGCGCTTGGCCAAGATGCCCGTGGTAAAGGGCGTGCTCGACCGCGGCTATGACGTGCTGCTGCTGACGCAGGATGTGGATGAGTTCACGTTCCAGGCTATGCGTGAGTACGTTGCCGCCGATATGCCCAAGATCTACGAGGACGATGCTGCCCGCGAGGCTGCCGAGAAGGCTGTGGCCGACGGTGCCGAGCCCGAGGTCGAGGATCGTCACCTGGAGCTCAAGAACGTCGCGACCGGTGATCTTGACCTGGCGACCGAGGACGAGAAGAAGGAGGCCGAGGACGCCACCAAGGAGAACGAGGACCTCTTTAGCGCCATGAAGGAGGCGCTCGGCGACAAGGTCGAGAAGGTCGCCGTCTCTGCGCGCCTGACCGATGCTCCCGCGTGCATCACCACCGAGGGCCCGCTTTCGCTCGAGATGGAGAAGGTGCTCCAGAAGGGTCCCGAGGGCGCGCCCGACGGTATGCCCAAGAGCCAGCGCGTGCTCGAGCTCAACGCCAAGCACCCGGTCTTTGCCAAGCTCGTCGCTGCTCAGAAGGCGGGCGACACCGACAAGATCAAGCAGTACTCTGGTCTGCTCTATGACCAGGCTCTGCTGGTCGAGGGTGTTCTGCCCGAGGACCCCGTGGCCTTCGCGGCGGCTGTTTGTAACTTGATGTAGTTAGCAAGTTACGCGGTTCTACGAACCGCGTAACGGCTCGACGCTGCAAACGCCCCTAAGCGGCAATCTGACGTTCAATCGTCGGTCGCGTACCAAAGTACGCTTCCCTCCTCTTTCACGTCACCTTGCTCGCTTGGGGGCGTTTTCGCTGACTTATGCTCAACCTACGACGCTTTCGTGGTCCTAAGTAGTCATTGGGGTGGTCGTTGGGGACGTTCTTGTTTGACTAGTCGTTTAAGAACGTCCCCAATGACTAGTTGGATTGCTAGTTTGTGCGGGTTGTGGTTTTGGGAGCTGCGGGAATTTAAGATACTGTACAACTGTACGTTAAATCATCTTCGTAGTATATTGCTACCCGCAAAACTCAGCACCATTGTGCCGCGAGGCACTAAAGCGTCTACGTACAATGGTTGTCGATAGTACGATTCGATTCAACGACAGGATGGATGGTCCAAGCGTGAGTCTCGGCAGCAAACTATCCAACGCAAAGGTCTCCTTTGCGATATTTAAGCGCGACATTAAGCGACTGCTCGTGAACCCCGTCGCCTTGGTGGTTACCCTTGGCGTGTGCGTTATTCCCTCGCTGTATGCCTGGTACAACATCGTGGCTAACTGGGATCCGTACGGAAACACCCAGGGTATCAAGATTGCCATCGCCAACAACGATCGGGGCACCCAAAACGACTTGGTGGGCGAGCTCAACGCGGGCGACCAGGTCGTCGATCAGCTCAAGGAGAACGATCAGCTGGGCTGGACCTTCGTTGACTCGGCGGCCGATGCCAAGGAGGGCGTCGAGAGCGGTGAGTACTATGCGGCCATCGTAATCCCCAAGAACTTCTCGGATAACCTGGTTTCGATGCTCGACGGCAACTACCATCAGCCCAAGCTTACGTACTACGTCAATGAGAAGAAGAGCGCTATTGCGCCCAAGGTTACCGACACCGGCGCAAGCACCATCGAGGAGCAGATCAACTCGGAATTTGTCTCCACGGTGGGCGAGACCGTTGCCAGCATTGCCAAGGATGCCGGAGTCGATTTAAAGGACAAGGCAACCCAGACTCGGGATTCGTTGGCAAGTTCTGTCTCCGAGGCATCCGATACCTTGGGCGAGGTGCGCGATTCGATTGGCGACATGAATGCCGCCATCGATAAGACGAGTGGCGCTATCGCCTCGGCTGATGCGGCACTTGCCGGCATGCAGGGTCAGGCGCCGTCACTGACGCAAGCGATCTCTCAGGGCAACGACCTGCTGGGTGAAGCTCGCACCACGGCGGGCAACTCTATCGCCTCGCTCTCCAAGGCGCTCTCGGAAGGCAGCCTTGCGCTCACCAAGACGTCAGCCTCCGCGAACGCTGCGATTGGCAAGCTGACGGGCGCGGTCACATCTACGACCACCCGTATCGACAACTCGCTCGAGTCTCTCCAAGCGACGATCGACCACAATAAGGCCGTTATCGGGCACTTGGAGATTCTCGCCAATGACACGTCGACAGGTTCCGAGGAAATTGACGCGCGCATTGTATCGACCATCAATACGCTCCGTGAGCAGAACGAGAAGCTGCAGAGCATCAAGGACGGTCTGTCCGCGCAGTCGAGCGCCATGGCGAATGACGCCGCGGCTGTTTCGGGTGCCAGCGACGCTATCAATAACGCAATTCAGACCGGTGCGACCAACCTTGGCCAGGCCCAGACGGACCTGGGCCAAAACGCGCTGCCGAAGGCCTCGAGCGCGCTTGATTCCTTTGCCGCCGTCTCGGGTGATTTGACGGGTATCGTATCTGGCCTCACGCCCACGATTGCAAGCGCGCGCGGTACGCTTTCGCAGCTTAACGCTACGCTCGGCCAGGCCAAGACCACGCTGTCCCAGACCGATTCCTCGCTTGCCAAGGTCCAGGACAAGCTCGTAACCGCCGCCAACGACATCGCGGCGCTACAGACCTCCGAGTCCATGGGCGAGCTGGCCGACCTGATGGGCGTCGACGTCAATGACGTCGCAGACTTCATGGCATCTCCGGTTGAGCTCGCGTCCAAGTCGATCTATCCGGTTAAGAGCTTCGGCTCGGGCATTGCCCCGTTCTATACCAACCTGGCGCTTTGGGTGGGCGGCTACGTGCTTATCGCCATCTATAAGCTCGAGGTCGACCGCGAAGGCATCGGCAGCTTTACCGCGCGTCAGGGCTACTTTGGCCGCTGGTTGCTCCTGGTGATCCTGGGCGCGTTGCAGGCCATCATCGTTACGGTAGGCGATCTGGTGATTGGCGTGCAGTGCGTCAGCCCGCTGCTGTTCGTGCTGGGCGGCATCGCCATTTCGTTCACCTACGTCAATATCATCTATGCGCTGTCCACCACGTTTAAGCATATCGGCAAGGCTATCGGTGTCATTCTCGTCATCGTGCAGATCCCGGGTTCGTCGGGCATGTACCCCATCGAGATGATGCCCGGCTTCTTCCAGTGGCTGCACCCGCTGCTGCCGTTTACCTATG
>CABUWR010000183.1 GCA_902495265.1 uncultured Collinsella sp.
CGACAGCCACAGCAACGCCGATGTTATGGCACCGACAGCGAAAACCCGCCAAAGCGAGCAAGGTGCCTTGAAACAAGGCGGCATTGACCTTCTGGTCATGCCGCCCTCTTTGAATGACAAATTGTCGCTCTGGTGACCGCGCAGCGTCGGCCCGTTACGGCGTTTGGTAAAACGCCGTAACTCTTAGGGCCGCTGGCCCATACCGCCCTCGAGGGTGACGGTCTCGCCGTTCATATACTTAAAGTCGGGGCCGCAAAGCTGAACGACCACGCGGCCGATTTCCTTCTCGACGTCGCCGTAGTGGCCCGCCGGCGGCATGTGGACGTTGGCCTTGAACGCCTCGGGGTAAGCATCCTGGAAGTTCTCGAGCGCAGCAGTCCAGGCAAGCGGGCACACGATGTTGACGTTGATGCCGTCCTTGCCCCACTCGTTGGCGGCGACGCGGGTCAGGCCGCGGATGCCCTCCTTGGCGGCAGCATAGCTGCACTGGCCATAGTTACCAAACAGGCCGGCGCCCGAAGCAAAGTTGACCACAGAGCCCTTGGTCTCCTTCAGGTGCGGATAGGCCTTCTGCATATACAGATAGGTATCATACAGACCGGAGTAAATGGCCAGGTTAAACTGGTCCATAGTGTGGTCGGCGATGGTCACACCCGAGGCGCTGGCCTGGGCGTTGTTGACGACGGCGTCGATGCGGCCGAACTCCTCAATCGCCTTGTCGATAACGTTCTGTACGACGGCCTCGTTGTCCCGACCGGCAGAAACATCGGCCTGAACAGGCAGAACCTTGACGCCGTACTCAGCCTCGAGAGACTCCTTGGCGGCCTCGAGCTTGGCGACGTTGCGGCCGGTGATGACGAGGTTCGCGCCCTCCTTGGCAAAAGCGATATCGATGCCGTAGCCGATGGAGCCAGCGGAGCCGTCCTTGAGCGTGGCCTTGCCGCCGCCGGTGACGATCACGGTCTTACCAGTGAAAAGTCCCATACGAAGTCCTTTCAAAATCGCGACGGGCACGCCCGCCGACTGCGCGCATCCAAAATAAACGCGCCAAAAACTGAAATGCAACTTTAGCTTCTTCAAGTGAAAAATAAAGCCCATGGCAGGCGAACGGCGCAACGTCTTTCGGCGAAGGGAATGTCAAGTAAAAATTGGATAGAGCGGCCGAGTTTTTGTTAACGCGACGAGTCATCGAACACGTTTTGAAACTTTGCTGCGGGGCGCGGGATGTCGGCGCGAGACTTTATCATAGGGTGACAAACAACGATGAGGAGCACATGCCTATGACAGACGAGCTGGACCCCCAGACTCAACAGCATATTGATGATTCCGCAGACACCATTGACGACTGCGATACTTCTACCAGCAGCGATGGCAGCATTGATGCCGCCGTCGAGGAGGCTCCTGCCGCCGCAGGCGAGGCCGCAGACGCAAATGTCGCCGCAGAGCAAGACAAAGAAGAGCAGCTAGAGCAGCCGAACCCGAACGATACTAAGCCCAAGGCCGAGAACGCTCCGCAAGTAGCAGGCCCCATCGAGGTGTCTTCGGAAGAAGAGCTCGACGCCGTCATGGACTCCATGATGGATGCCGTCAAAGCGATGAAGGACGCTGTCGCCGATGCCGATATCGACGCCGAGGAAGAGGAAGCAGCCGAGGCCGCCTCGACGTTTGTGCCCGGCGAGACCCCGGTTGCCGACCAGGGCAGCACCATGCCCTCGTTCCTGCAACTCGAGCACCCCACGATCGGCGCCGACGCGGTCGACCCGCACGCAGCGGGCTTTTCCGTGATCGAAGGCGGCACCGGCAATATCGCCGCGCCGCAGACTGCCGATACGAATGCCGCCGAGGCCGTACACCCGACCACCTCGCACACCCCCGCCACGAACCGCGACCTGGGAAGCGCCGTCTCAAATACCGCTAACGCCGTGGGCACTTTTATCGCCCAGGGCGCGTCGGCCATGCGCGAGATGAACGCCGCCAAGAAGGCACTCGCCGATGCACGCGCCCATTTAGCCGAGCTTGAGCAGCGCATCGCCGACCAGGCAGAGGAACTCGAGACGCGGCAGGATATCGCGGGGCGGTACGACCAGATTGTCGCCGATCAACGCCAGGCGATTGCCGCGGCACAAAAGACCGCTGAGGCAGCTGAAATTAACCGTGATGCCCATGCCGCCAAAGCGACGGAGCTCAAGGGCCAGCTCGAGCAAATGAAGGCAGAGGACGATGCGACCGAGCTCCGCCTGAAGGCTGCACTCGACGCCGTGGAAGCCCGCGAGGCGAGCTCGCGCGAGATCGGCAACCGCCTCGTTCGTCGCCTTGAGGATTCCAAGCGTATCCGCGACAAAGTGAAGGCTGAGCGCGATGCCGGTGTCGCCGCCGCACGACAAACTGCCGATGCTACGCGCGCACAGCTCGAGACCTTGCGTCGCGAGTATGCCGAGCTGCAGCGCAACCCTTCGGCAAATCCCGCCAATTACACCGTACGCACCAACGAGTTGTCTATGCAAATCTCCGACGCTGCCGACGCCCTCCGCAAGGCCGAGGAAGATATTCCGCGCGTGACTGCCGATCTTGAGCATTCACTTGCCGCCGCCGAGCAGGCCGTCGAGCAGGCACAGGCCCCCATCGCCGACGCTAAACGCGCGCACCAGGCCGTAACGGCTGAGGCAGATGCCGCGCGCGACGAGCTGCAGTCCGCAAAAACTGCCGCCGCGACGCGCCAGCGCGAGCTGCGCGAAAAGATCGCCACGCAGGACAAGGCACGCCGCGAGCAAGAGCAGGCCATCGCCAACGCCCAAGCGGACGCCGCACATGCGCAGTCGATTATCGAGCAGGCGACCGAGGTGCATGACCATCCCGAGATCACCGAATCGCTCGCCGGGTCCTTGGCACGCGACAAGGCCGAGCATACCGAGACCGAGCGCGAAGTTGCCCAACTCGAGGCCGCCGAAGACGACGTGCGCAAGCGAACCCGCGACTCACGCATCAAATTCACCGGAGCCATCGCCTGCATCATCGCCGCGATTCTGGTGATCATCCTGATCTGGCTGTTCGCGAGCAAGTAAACCAGCTGCCAAAAACACCGCAACGCAGTTGCGGTGAGATAGTTCCTGTTGAGCCCTCAAAAAGGCCAATTCAAGAACTATCTCACCGCAACTTTTTGATTGGTGCAAGGTAGTCATTGGGGACGTTCTTAAACGACTAGTCATTCAAGAACGTCCCCAATGACTAGTTGACGACCAAAGAAATGCGGGTGTTTTGGCAACGACAGCGAGCGGGTCGCATTTGAGACAAGGTGACGTGAAACGAAAGGGCGCTGACCTTCTGGTCGCGCCCTTGAAGTTGAACGTCAGATTGTCCAAATGCGGCC
>CABUWR010000184.1 GCA_902495265.1 uncultured Collinsella sp.
ACACCGTGCTCGACCGTATTGAGGGCGTCGTGCAGCGCGTCTACTTCACCAACATTCAGAGCATCCATCCCGACGCCATCGTCATCGCCCACAAGGTGACTGACGCCTGCCGCGCCATGAAAGACCTGATGGTCGAGCTTCCCAACTACCGCAAGTCCAAAACGCTGCGCGAGCTGGTCATCCAGATCAACACCATCGAGTCCGAGGCCGACGAGCTCTACATCAACGCCATGCGCAACCTGCACGTCAACGGCAAGGATCCGCTCGAGGTCATCGCCTGGCGTGACGTGTACGCCTTCCTGGAGTACTGCGCTGACTGCTGTGAGAATGTGGCCGATGTTGTGGATTCGATTGTCATGAAGAACAGTTAATTGGGGGTACATGTCCCACCGGTCGCGGGCCCGACCACTGATAACCTTTTTTCACTCCGGCTGCAAGCAGAGTCGTTCAAAAGGTTATCAGTGGTCGGGCCCGCTCCCTTATGTACCACCATTGGGAACTTTGACTGATAGTTTTAGCGCAATGGGGGTTTGGCTGAAGGGACCTTTGATACCCGTTCGGATACTTTGGCCCTTGATGAGCGTTTGGCTGATTGCTGCTTTGGGTACTCTTTGGGTTACTTTGGGTTTGTTTGATTTTTAATTGTTGGAGGGCTTGTATGTCGTATATTGATCTGGCTCGGTCTCGGTATTCTTGTCGTTTGTTTGAGGACCGTCCTGTGGAGCAGGCTGTGGTGGATGCCATTGTTGAGGCTGGGCGGATTGCTCCTTCTGCTTGTAATAATCATCCAACCCGTGTGATGGTGCTTGATACTCCGGAGTTGTTGGAAAAGGCTGCTGCTTGTCAGCCGCGCTTTGCTCGTGAGGGGTCTATCTTTGGGGCTCCGCTTATCTTTCTTATCTGCAGCGTTACCGACGATGCTTGGGTGCGCCCTTATGACCAGATGAACTCCAGTGCCATCGACACCTCGATCGTCTGCGATCAGATGATGATGGAGGCCGAGGAGCAGGGCCTGGGTACGTGCTGGGTATGCCATTTTAAGCCCGAGGTGGCCCATGAGCAGTTCAGCCTGCCCGAGGGCATCTATCCCTATCACATGCTCGTCTGCGGCTATCCTGCCGAACACATCGCCGACCCCGAGCAACGCGAGGCCCGTACCATTCCCCTCCCCGACTTCCTCCTTAAGTAGATTTTTGGGACATGCCTTAAAATCCACCTTTGACCACGCACCCTTCGCCGAGTCCTGCGCCATCACGCGCAGGACTCGGCGTTTTATTTTGCAGACTGCATACAGCCACAAAAAAGGACCCGCAAGCTGCGGGCCCTTTCTAGGCGCTAAATGATAGCTGGATGTTAGTCCAGGTCGTCGGCGGCGAAGTTGTCGATCGGTGCGAAGGGATCGGCAACGGGGATAACCGGCTCGGCGACGGGCAGCGGCTCGGCAGCAGGAACGGTCACAGCCGGAGAAGCGGCGGAACCGACCGGCGTGGAAGCCATGAGATCGGACGGGAAGGAGTTCTGAGCATCGTCCATGAAGTGCTGGATGAGCTTGAGGTACTCGGCCTTGAACTCCTCACGGGAAGCCTTAAGACGGTCGATCTCCTCAAGCTCGGCCTGCTTCTCGGTCAGGGCCTGACGGATGACCTCGCGGGCCTTGGCGTCGGCCTCGTTGCGGATGCGGTCGGCGTTCTCGTTGGCGTCGTTGACGATGCCCTCGGCGGTCTGCTGGGCAGCAATCAGGGCAGCGGAAATCTGGCGCTCCTGAGCGGAGAAGTCGGGTGCAGGAGCGGCGACGGGCGCGGCAGGAACGGCCTGAGCGGCAGCATCCTGAGCCTGAACGAGCTGGGCCTGCGTATCGGCGAGCCGCTGCTCGGTGGCAGTCAGACGACCCTTAAGATCGACGATCTTGGCGAGCATGGCGTCGACCTCAGAGGACAGGGTCTCCAGGAAGACGTCGACCTCGGCGGGATCGTAGCCGCGCTTGGCCTCAGAGAAGGTCTGAGCCTGAATGTCAGCAGGGGTAATAGCCATAACAAGTTCTCCTTTATCTTCGCCTTGGCGCCGTGCGCCCGACGTGAGTTACTAAGCCAGTTTTATATGAGTATACCTATAAGAAGTTGCAGAACCAGCTTCTGCACCAACTGCAACGCAATAATCGCAACGACCGGTGAAAAATCGACGCCGCCCATGGGCGGGATAAACCGGCGGAACAAATTGAGCCACGGGCCGCACACGCTATCGAGGACGGCGGCGATATCCTGTAGCAACCCGCCCTGCTTCATAGGGATCCACGTCATAAGGCAGTAGACCACGATGAGCGTGGAGTAAAAGTTGAACAGCGTATTGACCAACTGGACAATGGTGTAGATGTTGATGAGAATCTCCTCGTCTTGTCTTTACTTAAGGTAGCCGTCGGCACGGAGCTTTTTGAGGTCCGAATCCTTGACCTCGCAACCGGCGGGCAGCACCATAAACACGCGATCGCCCACCTCTTTGACGGTGGCACCCAGGCCGCAGGCAAAGCCGTAAGAGAAGTCCAGGACGCGCTTGGCGACCTCGGTACGAACGCCCACAAAAATCAGCGCGACAGGCTGCTTGGTGCGCACGCGGCGCACGACGGTCTCCACGTCGTCATAGCTCTCGGGGCGCAGGACATAAGCCGGCAGCTGCGGCGTAGCATTGATGATGTTGCTCGCATACGCCGAGGCATCGCTCGGTGAGGGAGCGGGTGCGGGGGCAGCAGCGCGGGCACGCGTGCTCTCGGCGTAGCTCGACGGCGTATCGTAGGCACCGGGACGATAACCGCCCGCAACCGTCTCCTGCGAGCGCGATGGCGGGTTGTAGGTCGTAGCATGGCGAGAATCGTCGCCGACCAGCTGACCGGAGCGCGTGTACACGGCCACCGACTCGGCCTCGCCGCGGCGCGTCTGACCCAACAGGCCGTTGCTCGGCTCGTCCTGGGTGTAGAAGCCCTCGCCCGAGGCACCGCTGTAACCGTTGTTCTGGTAGCCGTCGTCATAGCCATCATCGTAGCCGTAGTCGTCGTCCTGACCATAACCCTGGTCGTAACCCTGCTGGCCGCCCAGGTGCATCTTATTTTTAATCTCGTCAAGGAAGCCCATGGTTGTGTCCTCTCGCGGTTTAGTGCAGGCGCCCCGATAATCAGTGCGCACTTCAGAGCCTTATTTTACTGCAAACTCCGGGCTAAATACTACCCTGCCCAGGCGAACGAGCGTAGAGCCTTCCTCAAGGGCAGGCTCAAAGTCCTCGCTCATGCCGCAGGAAAGTTCGGGCAGGCTCAGATCGGAGTGCGTCGCCTCAAGCTCATCCCTTAGCTCGCGAAGTCCGGCAAAAGTGCGGCG
>CABUWR010000185.1 GCA_902495265.1 uncultured Collinsella sp.
CGAGGTGTCCTCGCCGTCGAGCAGGATGGTGCCGTGCGTGGGCTGATACACCTTGGTGAGCAGGTTGAAGACCGTGGTCTTACCGGCACCGTTGGGGCCGATCAGACCGGCGATCTCGGTCTTGCCGATAGTCAGGCTAAAGTCGTCGACTGCCTTAAGGCCACCGAACTCAATGCCCAGGTGGATGCACTCGAGTGCCGGGCGCTCGCCCAGGTCGCGGTCGGGAACGATGGCGCCAGAAGGATACGGGACCATCTTGCCCTTGTTGAACTCAAATTTACTGGGCATCGGCTGCCACCTCCTTCTTGGAAGCAAAGCGGTCCTTGACGCGACCGAAGAACGCCTTGAGCTGCGGGTTGTTGGTAAAGATCATGACCAGGATCAGCACGATGGCGTAGATGAGCATGCGGTAGTCCGAGAACTGACGGAGGAGCTCGGGAAGCACCGTGAGCAACGCCGCCGCGATAACGGAGCCGCGCATATTGCCAAGACCACCCAAGACCACGAACACCAGGATGAGGATGGACGTGTTGAAGTCGAACTTGGTGGCGGAGAGCTGCGAGAAGTTACCGCCGAAGAGAGCTCCGGCAGCACCGGCGAGGGCAGCGGAAACCACGAAGGCGATCATGCGGTACTCGGTGACGGAGATGCCCACAGACTCGGCAGCGATCTTGTTGTCGCGCACGGCCATAATGGCACGGCCAGTACGGCTGCGAACCAGGTTGAGCACGATCACGAGTGCGACCATGACCAGGATGGCACCGGCGAGGAAGGTCGAGTACGTCGACACGCCCGAGGCGCCCTGGGCGCCCTTGATGATGGCGGTGCCGTCCTCGAGCAGGTGCAGATCGTCGATCGTGGAGTTGCCCGTGATGTTAAAGATCACATGCAGGCCACGGGAGTCGACGCCCACGATAAGACAGGTGACGATCTCTTTGATGATCTCGCCAAAGGCCAGCGTCACGATAGCCAGGTAATCGCCGCTCAGGCGCAGGACCGGGATGCCGATCAAGAAGCCCAAGACGGCAGCGGCGATAGCGCCGACCACGATGCTGATGATAAGGCGCACCGGATCGGAGGGAACGGCGCTCTCCAGCGCGACGGCGGTGACGATTCCCGTATAGGCGCCGACACTCATAAAGCCCGCGTGGCCCAGCGACAGGTCGCCCGCGATGCCGACGACGAGGTTGAGGGAGATGGCCATGACGATATAGGCCGTAATGGGAACCAACTGACCGGCGATCATGCGCGGAATCATGTGGTTCGACTGCATAAAGAACACGACGGCGAAGGCCACGATGCACATGGCGTACGTGACAAAGTCGTGACGCGTCTGCTTGTCTTTAAGAAACTTCATAGCGCTCACCTACACCTTCTCGGGGACGTACTTGCCCAAGAGGCCGGCAGGCTTGACGAGCAGGACGATGATCAAAACACCAAAGACGATGGAGTTGGCAAGGCTCGTGGAAATGTAAGCCTGTGCCATCGCCTCGATGATGCCGATGAGAATGCCGCCGACAAAGGCGCCGGGGATGGAGCCGATGCCACCGAAGACGGCGGCGTCGAAGGCCTTGATGCCAGGCATAGCACCCGTCGTGGGCTGCAGCACCGGCGAGTAGGAGCACAGCAGCACGCCGGCGATGGCGGCAAGCGCAGAGCCGATGGCAAACGTCATCGAGATGGTGCGGTTGACGTTGATGCCCATGAGCTGAGCGGCGGCCTTGTCCTCGGACACGGCACGCATGGCCTTACCCATCTTGGTCTTACCTGTAAAGAACATCAGGCCGGCCATGATAACCAGGCAGGCGACGATGGTGACGAGCGAGACGGCGCTTACGTTAAACTTGGCCAAGAACTCCGGCACCTGGAAGGTGACGAGCGAAGTGAAGTTCTTGGGCGTGGCGCCCCACAGAAGCTGTGCGGCATTCTGCAGGAAGTAGGACACGCCGATAGCCGTGATCAGAACGGCCAGCGGGCCCGCCTGACGCAGCGGCTTGTATGCCAGACCCTCGATGAGAACACCGAGAACGGTACAGACCACACAAGAAAGAATTACAGATGCCCAGCCCGGAAGGCCGAGATACGACGTGGCACAGAACGAGACATAGGCACCGACCATGATGACGTCGCCGTGAGCGAAGTTCAGCATCTTGGCGATACCGTAGACCATGGTGTAGCCCAACGCGATGATGGCGTAGACGCTGCCCATGGACAGGCCGTTGACCAGGTATTGGATAAAGACCATCATGTTCCACATCCCCCTTTCGAATAGGTTTCCAGTTAATGTATGAAACAGGGACGTTACATCGTCCCTAGATACCAAGCAAGCAGGGAAGGCCAAAACCTCCCCTGCTTGGGATCAAAACCGCTCTATGTAAGGCGGCCTATTAGGCCTGTACGTACTTGCCGTCGGTGATGATGTACGCCGTGGGCTCCTTCTGGACCTGACCCTTATCGTTCCAGGTGAGCTTACCGGTCAGACCGTCAACGGTAATCTTGAGCATAGCCTTCGACAGTTTCTCGGCGGCCTCGGTCGGATCGGCGTCGACACCAAGACCGGCCTCCTTGACGGCCTCGGCCACCGCGTGCACGCCGTCGTAGGCGTCGGCGGCAAACTGGTCGGGGGTATCGCCGTACTTATCCTTGTAAGCGTTAACGAAGTCGGCGTTCTTCTCGTCGTCGGCGGAGAACGGGGTCATGAGCAGCAGACCCTCGGCAAGAGAGGTGTCGAAACCCTCAACGCCCAGGATGCCGTCCATGCCATCGCAGCCCATCATCTTGACGTCGTAGCCCATGTCCTTGGCGTTCTTGAGCAGGACGGACGCCGGCGTGTAGTAGATCGGCGCAAAGATCATGGTGGCGCCGGCCTGCTTGGCCTTGGTCAGCTGGTTGGTAAAGCTCGTGGCGGAGTCGTCCTTAAAGGTCTCCTCGTCGACAATCTCGAGCTTGGACTCAGCGGCCTGGGCCTTAAAGGAATCTGCGATGCCCGAAGAATAGGCGTCGCCGGAGTTATAGAACAGCACGAACTTCTCGTCCGCATATTTCTCTGCCAGGAACTTGGCAGCGTTGACACCCTGGTTGGGGTCGGTGAAGCAAACCTGGAAGACGCAATCCTTGCCGTCGGTGACGTCCTCGGAGGACGCGGATGGGGTGATCATGAACGTCTTGGGGTCGTTACCGCACTCTGCGGCAACGGCAACCGACGCACCCGTGGTGGTCGGACCGACGAGGGCCTGCATGCCCCAGTCGAGCAGGGTGTTGAAGGCGTTGACGGCCTTCTCGCCGTCGGCCTGGTCATCCTCGGCCTTGCTGGCAAGCGGCAGCTCCTTGGTCGAGAAATCCTTGCAGCCAAGC
>CABUWR010000186.1 GCA_902495265.1 uncultured Collinsella sp.
CCCCGATACCCTGCCCGACTTTGACCTGGAGGGCACGCTTGCCTCGCTTTCCGAGGCTGCCGTTGCCAACGGCGCCGCCGAGGACACGACGTCGGGCCGCGACCGCATCGCTATGCGCATCATGGGCGTGCTCATGCCGAGGCCTTCGGTTGTAAACGAGGAGTTCAACGGCCGCATGGGCGTCAACGAGCCCCGCGCCGCGACCGACTGGTTCTACGGTCTGTGCTGTGACGCCGGTTACGTGCGCCGCGCCGCCATTGCGCGCAACATCAAATGGAGCACCCCCACCAACTGGGGTGACCTGGAGATCACTATCAACCTGTCAAAGCCCGAAAAGGACCCGCGCGATATCGCCGCGGCAGGTGCAGCCAAGAACACGGGCGAGAAGTATCCCGCCTGTCAGCTGTGCATCGAAAACGAGGGCTATCCCGGACGCTCCGCTGCAGCCGACGGCGGCGCTCACCCCGCCCGCCAGAATCTGCGCGTTATCCCCATCCAGCTCGACGGCGAGCGCTGGGGCTTCCAGTACAGCCCCTACGCGTACTTTAACGAGCACTGCATTGCCATGAGCTCCGAGCATCGTCCGATGCACGTCGACCGCAAGGGCCTGACCTGCCTGCTCGACTTTGTGGACCTGTTCCCGCATTACTTCATCGGCTCTAACGCCGACCTGCCCATCGTGGGCGGCTCGATCTTGTCGCACGACCACTTCCAGGGCGGCGCGCACGAGTTCCCCATGATGCATGCCACCGAAGTCTCGCAGTTTAACGTGCCCGGCTTTGACCAGGTCAGCGGTACCGTGTTGCAGTGGCCGCTCTCGGTGCTGCGGCTGCGCTCGCACGACCGCGCCCAGCTGCTCGACGCCGCCGAGAAGATTATCCTCGCCTGGCGCGAGTGGACCGATGAGTCGGTGGGCGTCATCGCGCACACAGCCGACGGCGTGGCGCACAACACCGTGACGCCCGTCATCCGCCGCGTCGACTCCCGCGGCAATGCCGGCGGCGAAATCTACGAGGCCTACCTGGCGCTTCGCTGCAACATCACGACCGACGAGCATCCGCTGGGCGTGTTCCACCCGCATGCCGAGTATCACCACATTAAGAAGGAGAACATCGGCCTGATCGAGGTCATGGGCCTGGCCATTTTGCCGCCGCGCTTGGTTCCCGAGCTCGGCGCTGTCCGCGAGCACTTGCTGGCAGCCAAGGCCGATGCCAGCTACGATCTTGCCAGCGCGCTCGAGGGCGACGACCTTTGCCGCAGCCACGCCGCATGGGCCGAGGACGTCTTTGTTCGTCGTGCCGATGAGCTTACGGCCGACAACGCCATCGACATCCTGCACGAAGAGGTCGGCGTGGTGTTTGGCCACGTGCTCGACAACGCCGGCGTCTTTAAGTGGGACGAAGCCGGCCGCGCCGCCCAGCAGCGCTTTATCGACTCGCTATAGAGCACGGGCCCGAACGTTCAACAGCAGCCCGCACGACATAGCCACCTACACGACAACGGCGCCCGCCGGCAACATCGCCGACGGGCGCCGCTTTATTGGTGTAAGGGTAGCTAATTTGCACCAAAACAAGGAGTGTTCCAAACTGCCGGCAGAAAAGGAACGTCCCCAGGTGCCGACCTAAACCACCACATTATTCGATGGAAAAACGTGGTTGCCTCCCACATTATTCGATGGAAAAACGTGGTTTACTCCCACATTTTTCGATGGAAAGACCGAAACGGTCTTATACTAACCATGATCGTTAGGAGGCAGTATGCAGCGACAGCTAATGGACGAACTCATCGCTTGGAAATCTAGGGCAAACCGCAAGCCCCTCCTGCTTAAGGGGGCCCGCCAGACGGGAAAAACCTGGCTTCTTAACGAATTCGCAGGCCAGCAGTATCAAAACGTCATCCGCTTTGACTTTATGCTCGAACCGGGCGCACGTTCGCTGTTCGACGGAAGCCTTGACCCCAAACGCATCATCTCCCAGATAGAGCTCCTGCGCGGCCAGACCATAACGCCGACAGACACGCTCATCATCTTCGACGAAATCCAAGAGGCACCGCGTGGCATCACCTCGCTCAAATACTTCAACGAGCTGGCGCCGGAATACCATATCGTGGCAGCCGGCTCCTATATGGGGCTCGCGCTCCGACGCGAAAACGAGTCGTTCCCCGTCGGCAAGATCGACCAGCTCACCATGCGCCCCATGGGGTTTGTCGAGTTCGTTCGTGCCGTCGATGGCGATCCGCTCGCAGATGCCATCCTTGCCGCAGACATGGACCTGCTGACAAACGTTTCCGAAAAGCTCGAGCGCCTGCTCAAGGAATACCTCGTTGTCGGTGGCATGCCAGAAGTTGTCTCCGCTTTCGCCGCCTCCCACGATTTCATCGAGGCCCGCAGGCTTCAGCAGCAAATCATCGAAGCTTACGAATCAGATTTTGGCAAGCATGCGCCAGCCCGCATCGTCGAGCGCATGAGGTTGGTTTGGAAATCCCTTCCCGGCCAGCTCGCAAAGGAAAACAAGAAGTTCGTCTACGGTGCGCTCCGTCCCGGGGCGCGCGCACGCGATTTTGAGGAAAGCCTCCAGTGGCTCATGGACTATGGAATCGTTCATAAGGTACCACGTGTTTCCGCCCTAAGAGCACCGCTCACAAGCTACGAGGATCTCTCGGGCTTCAAGCTGTTCTGCATCGACACCGGCATCCTCGGAGCACTCTCCGGCCTCTCGCCAGCCATTGTTCTGAACGGGCCCGCTGTTTTTACGGAGTTCAAAGGCTCGCTGACCGAGCAATACGTCGCACAGGAGCTTTTGCTCCAAGGCAAAACTCCCGCGTATTGGTCATCCTCCTCCGGCAATGCAGAGACTGACTTTGCCATCGACCATGCGGGGACCGTGCTTCCGCTCGAGGTCAAGGCGGCAGAGAACCTCAAAGCAAAGAGCCTGAGGATTGCCTGCGAGAAGTTCAAGCTCGAGCGCTGCGTGAGAACATCGTTAGCGGCATATAGAGACGAGGGCACGCTCGTCAACATTCCGCTCTGGGAGATTGGGCAAATCGACAAGCTGGCATAGGCGCTGTGGAGGGGGTGTCCCGTAAGGAGTGTCCCAAACTGCCGGCAGAAAAGGAACGTCCCTATCTGCCGCATTCCCGAAGCAAGGCAACGCCGATGTCTTGGAAACGACAGCGAGCGGGTCGCATTTGAGACAAGGTGACGTGAAACGAAAGGGCGCTGACCTTCTGGTCGCGCCCTTGAAGTTGAACGTCAGATTGTCCAAATGCGGCCCGCGCAGCGTCGGCTGGTTACGCGGTTTGGTAAAACCGCGTAACTCTACAGCTCCGTTACTTCAACGCTGTTGTAG
>CABUWR010000187.1 GCA_902495265.1 uncultured Collinsella sp.
GATGACCTTCTGATTGCCGTCGCGGTACTGTTGCGCCTGATCGGCGCAGTTAGCCAGCACCTCGTCCACGATCGGCTGCAGCGCACCGGCATCGCTCACCTGACGCATGCCGCGCTCGTCGACGATCTTGTTGGGGTCGTCGCCGGTCTGGGCCATGGCCTCAAAGACCTCGTGCGCCTGGTTGGAGCTGATGGCATCGGTCGCCAGCAGCTTAGCCAGCGCTGCCACCTGAGCCGGCGCAATGCCGGACTCGGCGAGCGACACGCCTGCGCCCTTAAGGTAGGCGATCATCTCGTTCACCAGCAGGTTTGCGACCGTCTGGGCCTCCTTGCCAACCATACCGGCAGCGGCAGCCTCAAAGAAGTCGGCAAACTCGGGGTCGCCGGCAATCTGCTCGGCGTCGGCCGCCTTAATGCCAAAGTCGGCCTCAAAACGGGCACGCTTGGCATCGGGCAGCTCGGGAATCTCGTCACGGCAACGGTCGATAAACTCGTCGTCAAGGTCGAACGGCGCCAGGTCGGGATCGGGGAACAGACGATAGTCGTCTGCCGTTTCCTTCACACGCATGACCACGGTGCGCTTGCGGCTGGGCTCCCAGTGACGGGTCTCCTGGTAGATGATGCCGCCCTCCTCGAGCACCTCGGCCTGGCGGCAAATCTCGTAGGCAAGGCCGTCGTGCAGGCTCTTAAACGAGTTAAGGTTCTTGAGCTCGGTCTTGGTGCCCAGCTTGGTCTCGCCGCGGCGGCGCAGCGACACGTTGCCGTCGCAGCGCATGGAGCCCTTCTCCATGGAGCAGTCCGAAATGCCCAGCGTCACAAAGATGCGACGGAGCTTTTCCATAAACAGGCGAGCCTCCTCGGGCGTGCGCAAGTCGGGCTCAGTCACGAGCTCAATCAAAGGCGTGCCGCAGCGGTTGTAGTCGACGAGCGACTCGGCCGCGGCGGTAATGCGGCCCTCGGCACCGCCCACATGGACCATCTTGGCAGCGTCCTCCTCCATGTGGATGCGCAGGATGCGAATGGGCACCGTGTAGGAACCGTCCTCGCGACGCTCAGGCATCTGCAAGTTGGACGCATCGTAGCTGGCCAGGTGGCCGGCGCGCTGGTTGCCCTCGCGCATGGTCGACGTCATGGACGTGGACAGGCCCTCGGCGTTGGCCGAGGCGCTCGCCAGACTCTGCGCCTCGGCCTCACCAAACGCGCAGTCGGGGCGCTCGGCGGCACCGCGACCTGTCACGTCAAGATCCAGGTGACCGTACATGGCAAAGGCGACCGGACCCTGCGTGGTCTGGAAGTTCTTGGCCATGTCGGGATAAAAGTAGTGCTTGCGGTAGAACATCGAGTGGCGCTGGATCTCGCAGCTGGTGGCGAGACCGGCCTTGACGATGCTCTCGATGGCGCGCTTGTTGGGCACCGGCAGGGCGCCGGGCAGGCCCAGACACACCGGGCACACGTTGGCGTTGGGCTCGTCATCGTGGCTGAGCTTGCAGTTGCAGAACATCTTGGTATCGAGTGCGGTGAGCTCGGTATGGATCTCCAGGCCGATCACGGCCTCCCAATCCTGCAGGACCTCGGAAAGCTCCTTCATTACAGCTCGCCTCCCTTCCCGGCAAAATCGGGCGCGACGGAAAGCGCGGGCGCACCCGTGGCGGCATCGGCAAAGCCGCGCTCCAGGGCGCGGGCAAACGTGAGCAGCTGACGGTCCTTAAAGGCCGGACCAACCAGCTGGGCAGAAACGGGCAACTGAGTATCCTCGCCCAAGCCCAGCGGCACTGAGATACCACCGTTGCCGCAGATGTTGAGCGAGATGGTGTACAGATCGGAGAGGTACATCTGCGTGGGGTCGCTGATCTCGCCAAACTTAAAGGCCGTGCGCGGCGAGGCGGGCATGAGGATGGTGTCCACCTTGGCATACGCGGCGTCGTAGTCCTGCGTGATGAGCGTGCGGGCCTTTTGCGCAGCGTAGTAGTACTTGTCGTACACGCCCGAGCTCAGCAGGTAGGCGCCGAGCATCTGACGGCGCTTGGCCTCGGCACCAAAGCCGTGGGCACGCGAAAGCGAGCTCTGGTCGGACAAGTTGGCGCAGCCCTCCTCCTGATAGCCGTAGCGAATGCCGTCGAAACGTGCCAGGTTGGAGAACGCCTCGGCCGGGCCTATGACGTAGTAGGCGGCGATGGCGGCGTCTAGGTGCGGCAGATCGACCTCGACCAGCTCGGCACCCTGGTTCTGCAGCTCCTGGGCGGCGCGCTGAACAGCAGCCTTGACCTCGGGCGTCAGGCCCTCGGCCTCCATAAACGCGGGGATGATGCCCACGCGCTTGCCCTCGATGCTGTCGTTGAGGTGCTCGGTAAAGTCGACGGCGCAATCCTGGCTGGTGCAGTCGTACGGATCGTGGCCCGCACCGGTAAGCGCGTTCATGGCCAGCGCGACATCCTCGACCGTGCGGCCAAAGGGGCCCACCTGGTCGAGCGACGAGCCAAAGGCAACCACGCCGTAACGGCTCACGGCGCCATACGTGGGCTTAAAGCCCACCACGCCGCACAGCGACGCCGGCTGGCGGATGGAGCCGCCGGTGTCGGTACCCAGGGCGAGCGGAGCTTCGAATGCGGCCACTGCGGCTGCGGAACCGCCGCCGGAACCGCCCGGCACGCGCTCGGTATCCCACGGATTGTGGGTGGTCTGGTAGGCGGAGTGCTCGGTGGAGGAGCCTTGCGCGAATTCATCGAGGTTGGTCTTGCCCAACAGCGGCATGCCCGCGGCCTTGAGCTTCTCGATGACGGTGGCGTCGTACGGCGGCACCCAGCCTTCGAGGATCTTGGATGCGGCGGTGGTTTCGATGCCCTTGGTGACGATCATGTCCTTGATGGCGATTGGCACGCCGGCGAGTTCCGGCATCTGCGCCTTGTCCTCATCGGACTTGGCGTCGAAGGCGTTGGCCTGCTCGAGGGCCTGGTCGGCGGAGACCTTCAGGAAGGCCTTGACGCTCGGTTCGGCGGATTCGATGACCGCAAGGTGGGCTTCGACCAGCTCACGGCTGGAAACTTCCTTGGCCTTGATCTTGGCCGCCATCTCGGCGGCGGAAAGCTTGACGAGTTCGGTGGTGCTCATATCACTCCTGTCCCAGAATGCGCGGTGCGACGAACATGCCGGCCTCGGAGACCGGGGCGCCTGCGGTGGCTTCGGCCTGGGCCAGCGGGGTCTCGGGGACGTCCGGACGCAGGTAGGCTTCCAGCGGGACCGGGTTCGCGGTCGGTTCCACGTCGTCGGTGGCGACTTCCTGGACCTTGTTGATGGATTCGGCGATGACGTTCAGATCGCCCTGCAGACGGGTGATTTCCTCGTCC
>CABUWR010000188.1 GCA_902495265.1 uncultured Collinsella sp.
GAGTGTGTCGAGCGAAATGTTGACGCGGTTAAGCCCCGCGTCTCTGAGCTGCGGCGCCAGCTTGGGCAGCAGGGCACCGTTAGTGGTGAGCGAGATGTCCTCGATCTGCGGGATCGCGCGGATGTCGCGAATAAGCGGAATGATACGGCGACTGACCAGCGGCTCGCCGCCCGTCAGGCGTACGCGGCGAATGCCCTCCCCCGCTACCAAGCGCACAAAGCGGGCGATTTCCTCGGCACTGAGTAGCTCGTCGTGTGCACGGGGCGCCACGCCATCGGCCGGCATGCAGTAAATTCAGCGGAAATTGCACTTGTCGGTAACGGCAATGCGCAGGTAGTTGATATCGCGACCAAAACCGTCATGTTGCACGCGCCCGTCCACGCAGCCCTCCCCTCGCGCGGCGTTTTATTCTTCGGAAAACATAATACCCCACGAGAGAATCATGCCGACACCCGTACGACAGGACAGATCGCTTCGAGCAAAACGGACTTCCCAAGCCCATCCTCAGCACACAAACCATCACAACATTCGATGCTTTTCCCGTTTTTGGCAAAAAACGTCGAATGTTGTGATGGTTTGCCCGCCCACGGCACCCCGTAGAAGGGCCAGAGCGCCCCTAGAGTCCGCCGTCCCAGTGCCGAATCACGAATTCCCGCAGGTCGTTCTGACGCTTCTGGAATGTCTCGCTTCGGTCGCACTTAAGACCCATAGCGAGCGCGATGGCGTTCATCGCCCGGTGCAATTGCAGCTGGTGGGCAAACTGAGTCCCGGTGAGGACGATCATCCTAAAGCCCAGCGCGCTCAGCACGGTCATACGCTCCGCATCCGACGCGCTGCGCTGTTTATCAAGATGGTCCGAACCGTTGTATTCAATCCCCGTACCGCTCGCAGGCGCATATACGTCGATCTCGAAATACCCGGCCTTTGCGAGATACTTGAACTCGTTGGGAACATCGACCCGATGGTTGAGCTCGATCTTGGCGTATCCCAGCCCGCCCTGGGAACGTTTTGCTACGACCATGATTGCGGTGGCCGTCTCCATGGGCGAACGCGCGCCATCGTGCACGCGCTTGAGCACGGCGGCCGCGCGCACAGCCCCCTGACGAGATCGGTTCTCATTGCAATAGGCAATCAAGTCGGCGACGGTATACCTCTGCCCCATCTCGATATAATCGCCTGTCGACAGATGATTCAAATGGTATCGGGCGCAGATTTCGTAGCCATATTCCAGCTGCTCGGGCTCGCTCATCCACGAACCCGCTTGGACAAAGCACATGGCCTCATCAACCACCAGAAGGCCCTCTGCCACCTCGATAAGATGGCCTGGAGGTACCGGCGCCCCAAACACGTGGCACCTAAATCCAGCCGGCGTCGAGCGCTCAAAATCAAAGTTGACGAGCGTGTCGATATGATCGAGCTCTTCTCGCGGAATACCAAGCGAAACCAGATAGTCGGTAACGATCCCAACTGCCGTTGAAGCCCTAAGCCCCTTGGCATCGAGCCCCAATTTGGGCAGGCCCGCGGTCGGCTCTGCCTCGTTAGCAAGCGAGTCCTCATCGTATAGGCTGCTTGCTCGCGAGAGCGGCTCGGACGGGCGCGCCACGTTGTGGTACAGCCAGGCAGTCTTATGGGACAGGACGATCGGCAGGTCCATGAGCCCTCCAATGGAGTCGGATAACCAACCTTATTCCCCTGCTCACGGATCCGCGCACCTTCGTGCGCAAGAAAGCGATTCCACCCGGTCGAGTGGCAGAAAAACCATCACAACATTCGATGCTTTTCCCGTTTTTGGCGAAAAACGTCGAATGTTGTGATGGTTTGAGGCGAGGTGAGGGGCGCAGAGGGCCAAAGTATCGTGCTCGGAGCGTGGCTATTTTTCGCCCCACTGTCAACACAAACCTTGACTCTACAATCGTTATAGGGTTTTCACTACACTGGTACGTAAACAGACCAAGCCAGAAAGCCCCGCCCATGGAACACGACCTCACACGCGGCAATGTCCTCAAGACCATCGCAGTCTTTGCCCTGCCCTATATGCTCTCGTACTTTTTGCAGATGCTCTACGGCATGGCCGACCTGTACATGATGGGGCAGTTTAGCGGCGCCGCCGGCATCACCGCCGTGGGCAATGGCGCGCAGACGCTCTACATCATTACCGTGACGCTCGTGGGCCTGGCCATGGGAACGACGGTCATCGTCGGCCACGCCGTGGGCTCGCGCCGCTTCGACCGCGCCGAGACCGCCATCGGCAATACCATCACGCTGTTTATGGGCGTCTCGGTGGTGCTGGCCGTCATCTTGTTTGCACTATGCCCGCAAGTTGTGGCGCTCATTGGCACGCCGCCCGAGGCGGTCGAAGGCACCGCCGCCTACCTGCGTATCTGCTTTGTCGGCATTCCGTTTATCGCCGCATACAACATTCTCTCGGCCATCTTTCGCGGCCTGGGCGATTCGCGCTCGCCCATGTACGTGATTGGCGTGGCGTGCATCATCAACATCGCACTCGATTTTCTGTTTATCGGCCACATGGGGCTCGGCCCCGTAGGCGCGGCGCTCGGCACGGTAACCGCCCAGACGGCAAGCGTTGCCCTCGCGCTCGTGTGGCTCAAGAGCCGTCGCACGAACATCCACGTTAAGCGCAGCGACCTGCGCCCCCAGCCCGAGGTTCTCGGCAGCATTCTTAAGATCGGCGTGCCTGTGGCTGTGCAGGACGGCTGCATCCAGGTGGCGTTTATGTTTATCACCGTCATCGCCAACCATCGCGGCCTGGTCGACGCCGCCGCCGTAGGCCTGGTCGAAAAGATGATCAGCTTTTTGTTCATTGTGCCGAGCTCCATGGGTGCCACCGTCAGCGCGCTCACGGCGCAAAACGCCGGCGCGGGCAAGGGCGATCGTGCACGTCAGGTGCTCAAGGACGCTATGACGATCTCGGTGGTGTACGGCTGCCTGATCACGGTGCTGATGTGGCTGGTGGCGCCGGCGTTTATTGGCTTTTTTGCCAAGGACCCTGCGGTGGTCGCGGCCGGTACCGGCTATATGCACAGTTATATTTTCGACGCAATCTTTGCCGGCATCCACATTTGCTTTAGCGGCTTTTTCGCTGCGTATGGCAAGAGCTACATCGGCTTTGCGCACAACGTGCTGGCCGTGGCGCTCATTCGCGTGCCGGGCGCGTGGCTGCTGTCGAATGCCTATTCCGATACGTTGTTTCCCATGGGTATCGCCTCGCCGTGCGGATCGATTTTGTCAGCGGTCATTTGCGTGATGGCATTTACCGTACTCAAGCGCCGCGGAGCTTTTGACAAACTGATGGCGTAGCGGGGCAACGTGGAATC
>CABUWR010000189.1 GCA_902495265.1 uncultured Collinsella sp.
ATGTTGGCCAGAAGGGTCTTGGCGGCATTCTGTACAACGAGCTTATCGGTGTTCTTAGCCCTAGCCATGCCTATTTACCACCTTTCATAGCCGGAATTCGGCCGACAACGGGAATACCAAGGAGCTCTTCTGCCTCTTCGACACCGCGGATGCGCGTGTTGAGCATATCTGCCAAAACGACATAGGCAATTGCGATAAAGATACCGGCGAGGAACGCGACGGCGACGTACAGCGCGCGCTTGGGACCACTGGGGGATTCGGGGGTCTTAGCCTTATCGATAACGTTGATGCTCTGAGCGGCACCGACATTCTGGGCGACCGTGCTCACCGAGCTGGCCATGGCCCTTGCCACCTCCGCCGTCTCCTCGGCATCGGTGCCCGTCACCGAAAGTGTGATGACGCGCGTCGTGGTCTCGGAGGAGACTGAAATCTTGTAGTCGCCGAGATCGGCGAGGCCCAGATCCTTGGCAGCACCGCCCTTAACGCTATCGCTATCGAGCAGCGTGGCGATATCGTTGGAAAGCATCTGGCTCGCCGAAAGATCGGTGTAGCTCATTTGACTGCTATCGTCGGTCTTGGCGAGAACGTACATGCTCGTCGTGGCGGTGTAGGTGTTGTCCATCATGGTGAAGGACACGATGCCCATGGCGACCGCGCAAATCACCGGAAGGGCGATGACCAGCTTGAGGTGCTTTTTAAGCAGCTGGAACAGTTCGAGAAGGGTCATGCAGCTTGCCTTTCATTTCCCTAGTTCATATCGACAAAACTGCTCGTATCATATCGCATCTTTCTGCCAAGTCCGAACTCTATACATAAGATACAGCACATACGGCAATGTTGCGCAATAATAACGCCGCATCGGCAACCCCGGTGCGGCGTCAAAACAACACGTTTGCTGCATTGCTACGCAAATGATTCGTCCTGCTGTACGGGAAACGTCACCGTGATGGTAGTCCCCACACCCAGCTCACTCGATAGGTCGAGCGAAGCATGGTGATACACGGCAGCATGCTTAACGATGGCCAGACCCAAGCCTGTTCCGCCACGTGCCTTGGAGCGGCTCTTGTCCACGCGATAGAAGCGCTCGAACACCTTGCCCTGCTCCTCGGGCGCGATGCCGATACCTGTATCGGCAACCGTCAGGTACGGATGGCCCTCATCATTGGTCCCACATCGAAGCGTAACCGTGCCACCGGGCTGGTTATAGCGAATAGCGTTACTGGCCAGGTTATAAATCAGCTCGTCGATCAGGCGCGGCACACCTTCGACCACAACGGGCTTCGTCTTGCGCACGATGGTCACGTCCGACTGTCGGGCGACCTGCTCAAGGCGCTGCTCCACCGTCGTAATAGCGCGCGAGAGCTCAATGGGTTCCGTGGAACCAATAGGCACTGCCTCGCCCTCGGTCGCGCGCTCGGCCTCGTCCAGGTTAGACAACGTCAAGATGTCGTTTACCAGCGCTGCTAGACGGCCCGCCTCGCGATAGATTCGACCGCCAAAGTTGCGCAGGTCATCCTCGCCCTCAACCATGCCGTTTGCAATAAGCTCGGCGTAGCCCGAAATCGCGGTAAGCGGGGTCTTGAGCTCATGAGTGATATTGGCCGTGAACTCGCGACGCATGCGGTCGTTATCGGCCAGCACCGCCATCTGGCGTTTAAGCTCCTGGCGCTGCGACTCAATGCGCTCGAGCATGGGAACCATCTCGGTGTAGGCATGTTCATAGCTACGGCGCGGGTGGTCCAAATCGACCTCCTGCAGCGGCGCAATGATGGCACGGGACTCACGACGCGCCAAGAAAAACGAGAGCACCGCACCTGCCGCCGCAATGAGAAGCATCGGCGCCACGAGAGACATCAGAATCGCCGCAACGCCAGGCTGGGCCTGCGCCAAGCGAACAACCTGGCCGTTATTAAGTCGGACGGCTCGGTACAGCATAATCTCGTCGAGCGTGGAGCTTGCACGCTCCGCAGAACCCGAGCCGCTCTCGAAAGCCTTGGCGACCTCGGGACGATCGCCGTGATTGGGCAGCATAGAAGGCGACGCCTCGTTGTCGTAGGCAACCGACCCGTCTTTGTTGATCAGCGTGATGCGCAAGTCCTCGCGATCGAAACTGCGCAGAAAGGCAATGGGCTCCTGCTGCTCGTTGAGGGCAGCGGCAATAAGCTCGGTCTCCTGCGAAAGGTTGGCGCTCGTGGCATCTGCCAGGGTATTTTGCACAAAGAACGCACCCAGCACCGTAAACGCCACGATAACCGCCATAGCGCAGAGAAAAATCGTCGCGAACACGCGATGCGACAGGGTGCGTTTTCCCTGGGGGGCTAAGACCACGAGCTACTCCTCCGATGCGCTAGCCGCGCTGTCGGCTCCTTCGGCATCGTCATCGGCCGCAGGCTCGGCCAGACGATAGCCCACGCCGCGCACGGTCTCTATGGCGCTCGCACGCTCGCCGAGCTTTTGGCGGAGCGTCTGCACATGCACGTCGACGGTGCGCGAACCGCCGTCGAAGTCCCAGCCCCATACGCTCTGCAGCAGAGACTCACGGGTAAAGACCACGCCAGGTTTGCGCATAAGGTACTCGAGCAGGTCGAATTCGCGCAGCGTGAGCTTGAGCGGTTCACCGGCAACAGTCACTTCGCGGTGGCTGGGCGAAAGTACGATATCGCCCACGCTGAGCACATCGCTCGCCTGCTTGACCATGCCGCCGCGGCGCAGCAGCGCACGGCAACGGCTAGCGAGTTCCATAAGCGAGAACGGCTTGGTCAGGTAATCGTCGGCACCGCCATCGAGCGCCATGACCTTGTCGAGCTCGGTGTCCTTGGCGGTGAGCATCATAATGGGCACCGTCGCCGTCAGGCGATCGGCACGCAGACGACGCATAATCGCCAAGCCGTCGGTATCGGGCAGCATGATGTCGAGCAGCACGGCATCGGGCACCCGTCGCGCCACGGCGGCCTTAAACTCGCCATCGCACGAAAAGCCCTCGGCCTCGATTCCCTGTTTGCGCAGTGCGTAGACCGTCAAATCCCTGATGTTGTCATCGTCCTCGACGTAATAGATCATGTTGAACCCCTCTGCGGCCGGCATGACCGCATCTTAACCCTAAAGGCGCCTGCACTAGATGGTATCAGCCAAAACGGCCCGTCAAATAATCCGCCGTGCGCGGATCGGTCGGGTTTTTGAAGAGCTGGGCAGTAGGCGCATGCTCCACCAGCTCGCCCAGCAAAAAGAACGCGACCGAGTCGGAGACGCGCGCAGCCTGCTGCATGTTGTGCGTAACGACCACCAGCGTGCAGGTCTCCTTGAGCTCGCAGGCCAACTGCTCCACCACCAG
>CABUWR010000190.1 GCA_902495265.1 uncultured Collinsella sp.
CGGCCGATGAACCTTCGGGCTGGGACTACAAGCTGCAGTGTCAGCGCTTTACCGAGGCCGTTCAGGCCATTAAGGATGCGGGCTTTGAGTGCGGTATCGTGCACTGTGCCAATACGCCGTCCTCGATGCTCGATCCCTCGATGCATTTTGATATGATTCGCGCCGGCATCGGTCTATATGGCCTGCAGCCGTGCGAGCTGAGCAGCCGCGTGATGCAGCTGGACCCTGTCATGAGCGTTCATGCGCGCGTGACGCGTGTGGCACATCCTGCAATGGGCGAAGGCGTGGGCTACGGATTTACCTATCGCGTGCCGCGCACACGCGTTCAGATTTGCACGCTGCCGATTGGATATGCCGACGGTCTTTCGCGTACGCTCTCCAATCGTATGGACGTGCTGTATCGCGGTGAACGTGTGCGTCAGGTGGGTAACATCTGCATGGACCAGTTTATGGTCGCCATCCAGTCCAATCCGGCGCATGAGATTCCCGAGGCCGAGTATGGCGACGAGATGACCATTGTCGGCCGCGACGGTGATGCCGAGATCACCATGGATGAGATGGCGCGCCTGCGTGGCACGATTAACTACGAGGTTGCTTGCGGCTTTGGCATGCGTCTCGACAAGGTCTACGTGTAGGAGCCACTATGGGTGTCATGCACATCCCCGGACATAGTCACCAGGCGCCGCGCGAGGTTGCGCTCGAGGAGATTGAGGCTGTTCTAGGCGACTGTCATCTCTGCCAGCTCTATCAGTCGCGCCATAACATCGTGTTTGGCGTGGGAAACCCCCACGCCCGCGTAATGTTTATCGGTGAGGCGCCGGGGCGTAACGAGGATCTGCAAGGCGAACCGTTTGTGGGGGCGGCGGGCGAGGATCTCAACGGCATTCTGTCGCTGGCTGGCCTCAAGCGCGAAGACGTCTACATTGCCAACGTGCTCAAGTGTCGCCCACCGGGAAATCGCAATCCTCGGCCCGAGGAAGTGCTGGCCTGTTCGCCGTTTTTGCGTGAGCAGATTCGAAGCATTTGGCCCGATATCATCGTGACGCTCGGTAACCCCGCGACGCACTTTGTGCTTAAGACCGAGATTGGCATCACCAAGCTGCGCGGCAGGTTCCATCAGATGGGGCATTTTGTGGTGATGCCCACGTTCCATCCGGCGGCGGCGCTGCGTAATCCGGCGTGGCAGGAGCTGCTGGAGGAAGACTTTAAGATGCTGGGCGACTATCTGGAGCGGCATCCCGCGCCAGAGGGTGCCTCGGAATAATAAGGAGCATATATGTCCCTGGAACGCCTGGGGGTAGGTATTTATAAAACGGCTTGCTCTGCCGATACGGAGCATTTTGGCGAGCTGGTCGCGCCGTGCCTGGAAGATGGTGATGTGCTGATCTTGACCGGCGGCTTGGGTGTGGGCAAAACCCACTTTACCAAGGGCGTTTCGCGTGGTCTGGGCGACGGCCATATGGTCACGAGCCCCACATTCGCACTCATGGCTGTTCATGACCAGGGGCGTATTCCGCTGTTTCACTTTGACCTGTACCGTCTAGAGCATGCTTACGAGCTCGAGGATACGGGCATTTTCGATGTACTGGGCTATGAGGGTGCCTGTCTGCTGGAGTGGGGCGAACAGTTCCAGGACGAACTTACAGACGAGTATCTTTCGGTAACGCTTAAGCGTGATGAGAACGATAGCGACGTGCGAACGGTAACGCTCGAGGCGCACGGCGAGCGCGCAGCGGAGCTTTCCGATTTGATTGATAAGGCTGTACAAGATGAGCTTGCATAACGATTACGCGCTGGTGGTGGCGCTCGATACTTCGACCGATATGCTTGCCTGCGCGGCAAGCTGGATTGATGGGCAGACGGGCGAGGCGAAGCTGGTGAGTGGCGACCATATGTGCCGTCGCCATGCCAATGTGGAGCTCGTGAATACCGTCGACAGCGTGCTTGCTCAGGCTGGCATGGACCGTGCTGACGTGGGCAGTTACGTCGTCGGTCGCGGTCCGGGTTCGTTTACCGGCGTGCGTATCGGCATTTCCACCGCCAAGGGCCTGGCGCGCGGTGCCAACGTGCCGCTGTTGGGTGTGTCGACGCTCGATGCCTGCGCATGGACCGCGTGGAAGGCTGGCGTGCGTGGCAAGCTCGGCATTCTGGCCGATGCCATGCGCGGCGAGGTGTATCCGGCTTTGTATGTGCTGGGCGACGAGGGCCCCGAGCGTCAGTTTGAGCGCTAGCACGTGGTCAAGGCTGCCGTGGCGCTTGATGAGTGGCGCCAAGCCGCGGACTGGGACCAGGTTAAGCTGACTGGCGACGGTCTCGTGCGCTATGGCAAGCTGCTGGGCGAGGATGAGGCCGCTCGCTGCGTAGAGCGCGGCTTGTGGTGGCCTTCGGGCGAGGGTCTCATCCTTGCGCACGCCGCGGGTGACGGCGACCCGGCCCGCGTCCTACCGATCTATACGCGCCTTTCTGATGCCGAGGAAAACGAGCGCAAACGCCTCGGTCTAGCCGAGAGCGCGCAGAGCGAAATTACGGGCGTCGCCGATGAGCTCGCCGGTCGCCATCTGCAATTCCGCCCCATGGGTGCGGCGGACGCCGAGGGTGCGAGTGCGCTGGAGGCCGCCTGCTTTGAAGGCGCTGGGCACGAGGCATGGACGCCGGGCATGTTCCTGTCCGAGTTGGGCGAGGATGTTGCGGCGCCGCGCAGCTGGTGGGTGGCGCACGATGACGGTCAGCTGTTGGGGCTTGCCGGTGGCATGGTCGTAGACGGTGACGTGCAGATTCTGGATGTTGCCGTCGACCCGGCACATCACCGCGAGGGCATTGCCCGCAAGCTGCTGTCGCACGTGAGCTACGATGCCCAGATGCTCGGCTGTGCGACCGCCTCGCTCGAGGTTGAGGATGGCAACGAGGGCGCTATTGCGCTCTATACTTCTCTGGGCTTTACCGAGGCGGGCCGCCGCCGTGGTTACTACGGTGCCGGCAAGGACGCCATCGTCATGACGGCGCCGCTGCCCTTGGTGCTTCCGGTTGACAACGCTTCGCCCGAGCCAACGGCGGCTGAGCAGCGCGTATGGCCGCTGCCTGCACCCGAGCGCACCGTTGAGGAGCGCGCCGAAATTGAGCGCCGTCGCCTGGTGCTTGCCATCGAGAGTTCGTGCGATGAGACGGCTGTGGCGATTATCGATGCGGACGGTAATATGCTGGCCAATCAGGTTTCGACGCAGATTGATTTTCATGCCCGTTTTGGCGGCGTGGTGCCCGAGATCGCCTCGCGCAAACACGTCGAGGTGATTGTGAGTGTCGTGGATGCGGCGCTCGAGGATGC
>CABUWR010000191.1 GCA_902495265.1 uncultured Collinsella sp.
CGCCTTTGACCAGATGGTCATCGACCACGCTTTCGAGAAGCACTACCTGGCGCTCGCCGAGGGCAAAATCGACTGGAACGAAAAGCTCATCGACAAGCCCATCGCACGCGACCGGCACGACAGCCGAAAGATGCGCGTCGGCGCCAGCGGCAAGCCGTCACAGACGCGTGTGAAGGTGCTCAAGCGCCTCAAGAGCCGTCGTGGCCTGCCCACGCGCTCGTATATCGATGTCGAGCTGCTCACCGGCCGCAAGCACCAAATCCGCGTGCACCTGGCAAGCGAGCGTCATCCCCTGGTTGGCGACGAGCTCTACGGCACGCCGCGTCCCTGCGGCCTCATGCTCCATGCCCACAGCGTGTCCTTTACACATCCCGTAACCGGCGAGCACATCCACATCGAAGCCCCCTGCCCCTGGGAGCCCTAAAACCTGCCAAAAAGGGACAGGTTTATTTTGGCAGGTTTTATCTGGGCAAACGTCAAGCCGTCACGATGGCTCAGCCACGGTCCCAAAACGTCTCGATCTGTAACAGTTAGAACCCATTTTCCGGTCTATCTGTTACAGATCGAGACATTCGAATCCCCCTCAAGGGAAAATCTCAATCTGTAACAATAACTCGTCAAAATCGATCCCAGCCGTTACAGATTGAGACAAAGGGGCGGCGCGGTTCGAAAGTATCTCAATCTGTAACATCTAACCCACTTTTAACGGTCTAGTTGTTACAGACTTAGACAAAACCGGCAGACAACAAAAGCGGCAACGCCCGTGATGGACGTTGCCGCTTTTCTATTGAGAAAACTACTCGGTTTTCGTTACTTACCACCACAATGGGGACAGGCACCTTTGTGGCGGCTTTGGCCTTGTCCTGTCCCCTGTCGCTAGACCGTGATGACGTTATCCATCGCCCGATACTTGGCGGGGACCTCACCTGCGGTAATAATCGTTGCGTCGCGGAAGTCCGCGAACTTAACGGGCGCCACCATGCCAAATTTACTGGCGTCCGAGATTACGAAGCGTTTGGCGGTATGGCGCATCGAGATACGCTTGACCTGCGCTTCCTCGATATCCGGTGTGGTGAGACCTTGCTCGGCGGCGATGCCATTGGAACCCCAAAAGCCGCAGTTGAAGTTATAGCGGTCCAGGGTTGCCAAGGCATCGGGGCCAACGAGTGCTTCGGTCTCGGGCTTGAGCTCGCCGCCCAGCACCACGGTGCGCATGCCGCGCAGAGCGAGGTGCTGAGCATGGAGCACAGAATCGGTCACATAGGTGACGCCCTCAAGGCGCGGAAGATGCTCGATGAGCTTGAGGGTCGTGGAGCCCGAATCGATATACACAAAGCTATCGGGCTCCACCAGAGCCGCCGCACGGGCGCAGATGCGCTCCTTGTCATCGTTATGGAGATCGCTGCGCTCGCTGATCGTCAGGTCGCGCGTCACGTGCGCACGCTCCAGACTCGTCGCGCCTCCGTGCACCTTGGCGATACGGTGTGCACGGTCGAGCGCCTGCAGGTCGCGCCGAATGGTAGACGCCGTCACGCCCAGGGCTTCAGCAAGCTCCGGCACGGTAACCGAGCCGGCCTGCTGCACCATCGTCACGATCGCGTTGAGCCTATCTTCCGCAAGCATCGCTTACTCCTCCTCGGGGTACACGACTCCCCAGTCGGCGCGGAGCTTGGTCATCAGCTCCATAACATCAGAAGCATAGTCCAGAAGCTCGCGCTTCGAATCATCGCCGGCAACGGCCTTCTCCAGGTCGGCCATCTCGTAGCACAGAGCGTATGCCTCGGTGCCAGCGTGGACCTCCTCACGGTGACCGTCCGCAGTCCACACGATGGTCGCATGATCGGCGCGCGGATACTCGTTGACCTCGATATAGCACTTATCGAAACTGATGACCGAGCGCTTGGGCTGTTTGGAGTGGAGTGTAAGGCTCACGACGCCCAGCTGCTGCTCAGCATTACGGCAGACAATGCCGCCCGCAACGTCAACACCGGTCTCACAGGTGTTGCCCAGCGAGACAACCTCAGCGGGCTGGCTCGCCATAAACAGGCGCATGACGGAGAGCGCATACACGCCAATGTCGAGCATGGCGCCGCCGGCAAGGTTGCGATTGTAGAAGCGATTGGTCAGATCGCCGTACTCCTTGTAGCTGCCAAAGTTGAGCTGAGCGAGATTCATGCGGCCGAACTCGCCAGCATCCATGCGACGGCGCAGCTCCTGATACAGCGGCATGTGAAGCACCGTGGTGGCGTCCATAAGGACCACGTTATGCTCGTCGGCGATGGCACGGGCCTCGTCGAGCTCGGCGGAGTTGAGGGTAATGGCTTTCTCGCAGAGCACATGCTTGCCGGCGGCCAGCGCGGCACGCAGATAGGTGATATGCGTGTTGTGCGGCGTGGTGATATAGACGGCGTCGATATCCGGATCGGCATAGAGGTCCTCAACCGTTTCATAGACCTTCTCGATGCCATACTGCTCAGCAAAAGCCTGGGCCTTGGACAGCGTGCGGTTGGCGACGCCCGCAAGCTTGCGGCCGGCCAACGCGAGGGACTGGGCCATTTGGTTGGCGATAACGCCACAACCGATCACAGCCCAGCGAAGCTCGGGAGCCGTAAAGATGTCGTTAGGGAACGGCTGATCCTGGACCGAGGCAAACGCCGCCTTTGCGGCTGCCTCGGCGTCGAGCGGAGCCTGTTTGGAATCTGCCATCATGTGCCTCCTGAGTCATCGAAGGTTCTTCATTTCTAACAGCCCTATATTCGCACAATTGCGCGCGTATTTGCTTGTATTTGCGTGTTTATTTGTTTATCTGTCATTATTTAACCATAGTTAGCAGATGTTTGCGCGGTTATGCGCATTATCGCGCAAGACTCTGCGCGTAAATGCGCATGCGACGATCCTTGTGAGACATAAAGAGGCGGCACACCAAAGCCCTAAAAGAGAGAGCGGGCTGTATTACTCAACCCCTCTGAGAAGGCATCAGGTATCAATGAACCGCCCTGAACTACCGGCACATAGGGACCCAGCTGCCGGCACCTGAAGGGACTGTCCCCATGTGACGCTTTAGTGGCAAGGCTGTCCCCGTCAACTAGCCGTTTAAGAACGTCCCCAACGATTGCTCATTTAAGTCTGTCCCCAATGAGTGGGGATAGAAAAAGGCCCGGGTGCCGTGGTGAACTGCCTCCCATTTCTTGGACATGAGAAATGGGAGGCTTTTTATGCGTGTCGACTTGAGGGTGAAGCACGACATCGAGGCCAGGAAGGCGGCGATCGGGCTCTTCGAGCGAGGCCA
>CABUWR010000192.1 GCA_902495265.1 uncultured Collinsella sp.
GCGATATCGCGGGCGGTGTGGGCGCTTGGCTTGCGCTGCAGGCGCTGCCGGTTACGGTGATTGATGTTGCCGAGGCTTTGGATCTTGGTGTCGGCCAGGTCGATGCCGCGCTGCGCGGGTTGGTGACGCAGGGCTCCGTTCGCAAGCTTGCCGCGGGTGAAACGGACCTCTTGGCGGACGCCGTGGTGCTTGACGCTGCGATGGATGCCCTGGCGGCGACCCTGTCTGCCATGCACGCGGCTGCCCCCAAGGAGACGGGCTTTACGCCCGGCGCCGTCGCCCATGCTGCTTGGCCTACCGCTGACGATACAGTTGCCGCAGCCCTGATTTCCGAGGGCTGCTCTCGCGGCGTGTGCGCCTCCGAGGGCGCCGAGGTGTTCGACCCGCACTCCGCTGCCGCTGCAGCGCGTGTGGTGCGCGAGGCCTGCGAACGCATCGTTGCCTTGCTGGACGAAGCCGGCCTCGATGCGCCGACGTTGCCCGAGGTGGGCGAGCAACTCCAGCTCGATCGCGACACCATGACGCGTGCCCTGCGCGAGCTTTCGCTCAACCGCTCGATCGTTAAGGTCGAGCGCGACGTTGCCCTGTCCGCTGCCGCCGAGGCCCATGCGCGTGGGCTCGTCGCCTCTGCCATTGCCGACGCCGGCGGTGCTGCCACCACGAGCGTGCTGCGCGAGGCGCTGGGCGTGTCGCGCAAGCGTGCCATCAGCATCTTGGAACACCTGGATGTCGTGCGCTATACGGTGCTCGACAAGGAAGCCGGCGGCCTGCGCTCCCTGCGCTAGATCGGTCATACCGCCCCGCCTCCTCAGTTGCGGTGAAATAGTTCCTAGTTGGAGGCTTTGTCAGCAAAACCGGGAACTATTCCACCGCAACTTTGAGGATGGCCAGCCGAAGCTGGCCATCTTGAGCCTTGAATCGGGCCGGTCGCCACGAAAGGGGCCTATCTACTACGTTCAGTCGACTACCCTCAAACATTCCGAAATTCGCGAAATTAAAACCGCAGTTAGACGGTTTGCCGATTTTCTAAAAACACCTGTGTGGTCGACCCATGCCGGTCAAACGTAGTAGATGGCCCGTTTTCGTGGCACGACACCGGGGTAGTCTTTTTGGGACGGGGCTTTTTTAGCTACTCTATGTCAAACATGTCTTAAGCTTTGAGGGCTCCGGATGGGGCAGCTAAAAAAGCCCCGTCCCAAAAAGACTACCCTGCTAGTTTGGTAAAATACCGGCGCACTTGGGAACGGATGGGCTCCGGTGGGCTCCGCGGTCCTCAAAACCGTTGCGAGGCGTGCAAAACGTCTTGGATGTGTTCGATTCACATACGTTCCCGCCATACGCTACCAGCGCTTTTGTGCTCGCGGTCTTGCTGCGTGCCGCAAAGGCGCTGTTTTGTTTTTGCACGAGCTTTTCGTAGCGCTGCTATTTCGGTGGCTGTATTTAGCTTCGTGCACCGGGTTTCGAGCATGCCGATGGAGGTGTTTTGCCGTATGACTACCGTAAGACGTGCCGATCTTTCTTGTGTCGTCCAAGCGGGCGGGCTGTCCTCGCGCATGGGCTGCGATAAGGCTCGCATGGCGTTTTGCGGCGAGCCGCTCATCGAACGCGTGCTGGGTCGGCTGGCGCCAGTTGCCGGCGAGTTGGTCGTGACGACTTCGCGTCCCAGCGAGCTTGTCTACCTTGAGGAGCTTATGTTTGATGGCCTGCGCCCCCGCGTAGTCATGGACGTCGAAGGCCCCGCCGGTGCCATGCGCGGCATCGCGAGCTCGCTGGCTGCCGCCCGGTTGCCCCTTGCGGCGATCGTCGCCTGCGATATGCCGTTTGTCTCGCCGGAACTCATCGGCGCGCTCGCCGATCGTGTTGAGGCTGAGGCGCTCGACGTGTGCGTGCCGCGCGAGGAGCGGGGGATTGAGCCGCTTTGCGCCGTCTGGCGCCGTGACGCTTGTGCGCCGGTTGCCCAAGAGCTGCTTGCCTGCGACCGCCAGCGCATTCGCTGCCTGATCAATCGCGTTCAGGCCGGTTATATGGATGAGCCGCAGATCGTTAAGGCCGCGGGCTCGACGCTCTGCTTCGAAAACGTCAATACACCCGAGGAGTTTGCGGCGGCCGAGTTGCTCGCCTAGACGATTGGAGTTGCCATGTCTCACGATATTTGCCCCGACACGGGAGAGCCTTGCACTTGCGATGGTTCCGAGCCCTGTACCTGCGGCTGCGGTGGCTGTGGACATACTGCGGAAGAGGAAGCGGCCGCCGCGGCGTATCGTGAGGCACACCGCGAAGGCCCGTCCGGCGATGCCCTCGACCACGAACGCAAGATCATCGTGTCGTTCGACAGCACTTTCGATGTGATGGAATGCGAGCAGCTGTGCCTTGCCGCCGGTGTGCCCGGGCGCATCATGCCATTGCCGGGCTCCATTACTGCCGGCTGTGGGCTTTGCTGGGCCATGCCGTTCTCGGGCGATGCACTCGCCGCCTTCCGCGCTGCCACCGAAGGCCGCGTAACCCCCGCCGACTACCATCAGCTCGTCCTCTAGCCACCAAAACCACCACAAAGGTGCCTGTCCCCAATGTGGTGGTTTGGAACACGTGGACGAAACAGGTTTGAAACACAGGTTTTGCACGTCAGGCACTCAAAAACCCATCTACCTGCATCGTAATCAAAACGAAACATCTGCTCGTCGGCTTATGCGAAACTTTGCTGCAACAGTGCGATATTATCCATACTCGATAAAGCTCGCGGCGCATGGGGCGCCTCGAACGACATTTTTCTTTTCCATCAATTGGAGGAAGCATGAGCTACACGCAGAAAGTTCTCGACGAGCTCAAGGCCCGCTATCCCGAGCAGCCTGAGTTCATCCAGGCCGCAACCGAGATCCTCGGCACCATCCAGCCGGCGCTCGACGCCCATCCCGAGTACGAGGAGGCCGCTCTGCTTGAGCGCCTCGTCGAGCCCGAGCGCATCGTTATGTTCCGTGTCCCTTGGGTCGACGACCAGGGCAAGGTCCAGGTCAACCGCGGCTACCGCGTCGAGTTCAACTCTGCCATTGGACCCTACAAGGGCGGCCTGCGCTTTAACCCGACGGTCACCCTGGGCATGCTCAAGTTCCTGGGCCTGGAGCAGATCCTCAAGAACAGCCTGACCACCCTTCCCATGGGCGGCGGCAAGGGCGGCTCCGACTTTGACCCCAAGGGCAAGTCCAACAACGAGATCATGCACTTCTGCCAGTCCTTCATGACCGAGCTCTATCGCCATATTGGCCCC
>CABUWR010000193.1 GCA_902495265.1 uncultured Collinsella sp.
GTGGCTCCCGCCATGGCAACGATGCCCGCGGGGTCGAGCGCACGCAGGCTATCGGCGATAAGCCACAGGGGACGACCCGTGCAGATAAATGCCTTGTGCCCTGCATCGCGCAGTGCACGGAACGCCTCAACCACCGTCTGCGAGGGGCGAACCGCCGAAAAGTCCTTATCGGTCATATCGTCGGGATCGAACGACGTCAGCGTGCCGTCCACGTCAAAAAAGAGCACGGCGGAATCGGGGCACGCATCAATCATATGGGTTCCTTTCGAGGATAAGGGCAAACGAAGCATCCATCATATAATGGAGCGACGCAACCAGAGAGGTCACCCATGGAATTTTACGCAAGCTGCCCCGAGGGCTTTGAGTCCGCACTCGCCGATGAGCTTAAACGCCTCGGACTTTCGCATGTCCGCCGCCTGAAAGGCCGCGCTACATTTGAGGGCGAGCTCGAAGAAGGCTACCGCGCCTGTCTGTGGTCGCGCCTGGCGAGCCGCGTGTTCGTGGTACTCGGGCGCTTTGAGGCGCAGGATGCCGATGGGCTGTACGACGGCGTTTACGACATCGCTTGGGAGACCATCATCCGCCCCGGCGCCACCATCGCCATTACCGCCCGCGGCGTGACCGAGCAGCTGCGCAACACGCGCTTCTCGGCCCTGCGCGCCAAGGACGCGCTGTGCGACCGTCTGGCCGAGACCACAGGACGTCGCGCCGATGTCGACGCCGCCGATCCCGACGTTCACCTGCTGCTTTCGCTGCGTCAGCGCCGCGCGAGCATAAGCCTGGACCTTTCGGGCGACCCGCTGTTCAAGCGTCTGCCGCCCGCTGCGACTCGTGCCGGCGAGGGCACGCACGTGCTGCGCCCCGACTACGCCGCCCTGGTGCTGGCGCAGGTCGGCTGGACCGCACTGTGCGAGCGCGAGCTAACGGCCGACGATTACGAGGACGAAGCCCTTCCTACGCTGATCGACGCCTCGTGCGCCGGCGGTGGCCTGCTGTTGGAGGCAGTGAATATCCTAACCGACCGCGCCCCGGGTGCCGTCCGCGAGCGCTGGGGCTTTGAGGGCTGGCAGCTGCATGACGCTGCCCTGTGGGAGCAGCTGCGTGCCGAAGCGCGCGAGCGGGAGGCGACGGCACGCGAGCGCCAGGCGCGTATCGTTGCCGTGGATGTTGACCCCGCCGCCCGCAAGACCGCTGAGCGCATGGTCAAGTGTGCCGGTTACAAGCGCTTTGTCGATTTTTGCGCCGCCAAGTCCGCAACCGTACTGGACCACGCGGGCGCCGTCGCCGGTGCTGCCGTGGTCGCAGACACCACCGAGACCCCGCTTTCGCTCATGCACGACGCCATGACGCTGGTCGGTGAGCTGCGCCGCGCGCCCGAGCTTGCCGCGGCGCCGGTCGCCGCGCTCACCCGCGACGGATTGCTGGCCCGCGCGCTCCACGCCGAACCCGAGCGCTCGATCGCCGTCATGCCCAACAACGAGGAGGCGACCGTCGAAGTCTGGCCTTCGCTCGACCACGCCGCCGCGGCGTTTGAGGCTGCGACCAGCGCGGATGCTGAGGGCGAGGTCACGGATGCCGACGAGGTCAACGACAAAGCCGCCGACATCCCCATGCCCGAGCCTGCCGCCATGCTCGACCTGGGCGACGGCAAGCCGCTGCCCGTGCTCATCCCCGAGTCGGAGCAGTTCGCCAACCGCCTGCGCAAGAATGCCCGTCTGCGCCGCAAGTGGGCCAAGCGCGAGGGCGTGAGCTGCTACCGCGTCTACGATGCCGACCTGCCCGATTACTCCGCCGCCATCGACCTGTACGAGGGCTGCCCGCAGACGCCGGGCCGCTGGCTCGTCATCGCCGAATACGCCGCGCCCAAGACCATCGACCCCGCACTGGCCCAGGCCCGCATGCTTGACATCTTGGCCATCGCGCCGCGTATCCTGGATGTTCCGGCCGAGCACGTGCACGCCAAGGCCCGCATGCGTTCGCGCGGCGGCTCGCAGTACGGCAAGCAGGGCGCCGGCAAGGGCGCATCGGGCGAGCGCGCCAACATCGCGCGCCGTCGCCTGCCGCTCATCGAAGAGGGCGGCCTTACCTTTGCCGTCAACTTTGACGACTACCTGGATGTGGGCATCTTCCTGGACCATCGCGTCACCCGCAACCTGGTGCGCGAGCACGCCAAGCAGGCGCGCCGCTTCCTCAACCTGTTCGCCTATACCGGCACCGCCACCTGCTATGCGGCAGACGGCGGCGTCGAGGAGACCGTGACGGTCGACCTTTCCAACACCTATCTGGACTGGGCCGAGCGCAATATGCGTCAGAACGGCTTTGTGGGGCCGCAGCATCACTTTGTGCGCGACGACGTGCTCGCCTGGATTCGCGACCAGCGCCAGACGCGCAACCGCTGGGACCTGATTTTTGTCGACCCGCCCACGTTCTCGAACTCGTCCAAGATGGGCCGCCGCACCTGGGATGTCCAGCGCGACCATGTTGAGCTTTTGGCCGGCGTGTCGCGCCTGCTCGCACAGGGCGGGCACGCCATCTTTAGCTGCAACCTGTGCGGCTTCCGCCCCGAGACGCGCAAGCTCGCACGAGCGGGCGTCGTGCTACAGGACATTACGGCACAGACCATCCCCGAGGATTTCGCGCGCAACCAGAAGGTGCACCACTGCTATATCGTGCGCCGCCTGCCCATCGAGGACGCCATGGCAGAAGTCGGCTTTAGTGCCGAGGAGATTGCCGAGCGCGTCGAGGAGCTGCGCAACCCCGAGGCCCGCAAGCCTCGCGCAACGGCGCCCGCGCACGCGCAGGCCGGCAACGGCAAGTCCAACTTTGCCGGCAAACCCTCTCCCGCCGGCAAGCCCAAAAAGAAGAAGTTCTACGCCAGCAAGCCCAAGGGCAAATAACAAAGTTGCGGTGGAATAGTTCCTAAAAATGCCTGGTAAAGGACCAAACAGGAACTATTTCACCGCAACTCATATTGAGATGGTGGTTGGCGATCTAGCCTTGGGTGACCAGTCGGTAACCGATGCCCACGTGCGTTTGGATATAGCGCGGGTGCGCGGGGTCGGACTCGATCTTCTTGCGCAGCGTGCCCATAAAGACGCGCAGGCTCGCCAGGTCGCTCTTAGTTGCCGTGCCCCAAATCTCGTGCAGGATAAACTGGTGCGTGAGCACCTTGTCGGCATTATGGGCCAACAGGCACAGCAGTTTGTACTCGATCGGCGTCAGGTGCAGTTCCTCGCCATCCATCGTGGCGATGCCGGCATCA
>CABUWR010000194.1 GCA_902495265.1 uncultured Collinsella sp.
AGCGACATAACGCCCACCGGCACGGCAGCGGAAAGATCATAGAAAAGGCCGCTGCAAAAACCGCAGACGACAGCCCGCGTGGGATCGCCCGAGAACACGCTCAGGCACACCAGGATAATCATAAAGTTGACGCGACCGCCCGCAATGGAGATCTGCGGCGCCAGGCCTGCCTGCAGCAGCACACACACAATGGCGGCGATTGCAAACGTGCGGGAGCTCGCCCCCTGCTCGTGTAGATCCATGGACATGCCCCCTATTCGCTCGAGCCGGAATCGGTCGTCTCGGACGTGTCGGAACTGTCATCCGAGCTCTCGTCCTTCGTCTTGGTCGCAGCATCGCGCGACGTTCCCTGCGGCGTGCTATTAGCGGTGCTCACATCCTCATCCGAGGCCGACTGTTCGTCGGTCAGCGAGGTAATGACCAGCACTTCCTCGTTGTTCTCGGCCGTGGTCTGAGCGCGCACCACGATGGTGTAATACACATCGTTGGCCGACTTCTCCACCGAGGAAACGGTGCCGAGCGGCAGGCCCTTGGGGAACACGCCGCCAATGCCAGTGGTCACGATGATGTCGCCCACTTTGACGTCGGAGTCGACGCTCACGTACTCAAGGCGCAGGGTGCCATCGGGCTGGCCCTGCAGCATACCCTGGGCGCGCGTATCCTGCACCATAGCCGACACGCCCGAGTTCTCGTCGCCAATCAGGCGCACGGTAGAGGTCTTGGCCGATACCTCGATAATCTGGCCGATAACACCGGCAGAACTCGTCACGGGCATGTTGATCGTAAGGCCGTCGGCAGATCCCTTGTCGATGGTAACGGTCGAGGTCCAGGCATCGCCCGACGCACCGACGATACGAGCGGCAGTCGACTTAAGGTTGTAGGTCGATTGCAGCCCGACCAGGCCCTCCAGGCGCTCGGCAGTCTTTTGAGCCTCGGAAAGCTCGGCGACCTTAGAGGTCAGCACCTCGTTTTGCTTCTTGAGGTCGTCGAGCGACTCCTGCGAAGCCGTGAGGTTGGAGAACACGTTGCCGATCGCGTTGAAGGGAGCCGCCACGGCCGAGCCCAAAAAGCGCACCGGCGAGGTAATCGTCGTCACACCCGAGCGCACGGCATGAATCGGCCCGGCCTCGCCCTCACGGATATAAAACGTGAGCAGCAACACCGAAATGAGGCTGAAAACAATCAACGGGCGCATACCCGTTGATTGTCGCTTGGTATTCAGATTTGGAGAGAAACCCGAAGATCGTGCCAAATGGAATCCACCTTTTGGAAATTAAGCATTGGTTTGGACGAAGCCACCGTCAAAGGCGTTGGCCTCGAGCACGCGGGCGCAGCCGTTTACGACGTTATCGAGCGCCGTGGGGCTGACGTTGACCGAAACGCCGGTCTCGTCGCGCAGGCGCACGTCGAGGCCGCGCAGCAGCGCACCGCCGCCGGTCAGCAGAATGCCGTAGTACATAAGGTCCGAGGCAAGATCGGGCGGCGTGGCGTCCAGAGCGTCCTTAACGGCCTTGGCCATCTCGTCGAGCGGCTTGTTGAGCGCGCGACGAATCTCCTCGCTCTCGATACGCACGGTCTTAGGCAGGCCCGTGATAACGTCGCGTCCGTTGACCTCGACGTCGAGCTCATCCTTGAGCGGCACGGCGGAGCCGACCTTGATCTTGATGTCCTCGGCCGTGCGCTCGCCGATAGCCAGGTTGTAGGCATCGCGAACATGGGTGAGGATAGCCTGGTCGAACTCGTCGCCGGCAATGCGGATGGACTGCGACACGACAATACCGCCCATAGCGATAACGGCGACCTCGGTGGTGCCGCCGCCGATATCGATGACCATGGAGCCCGTGGGCTCCTCGACAGGCAGGTCGGCGCCGATGGCAGCCGCCATGGGCTCCTCGATCAGATAGGCCTGGCGAGCGCCTGCCTGAATCGTGGCCTCAAAGACGGCGCGCTTCTCGACCGACGTGACGCCGGAGGGAACGCAGACGACGACGCGCGGACGCGGAGTCCACGGATAGCGCTTCTCGGAAGCCTTGTCGATAAAATAGCGAAGCATGGCCTCGGTGACATCGAAGTCGGCGATGACGCCGTCCTTAAGGGGGCGAACGGCCACGATGTTGCCGGGCGTGCGGCCGAGCATGCGCTTGGCCTCGATACCGACTGCCAGGATGCGCTCGTCGTTCTTGTCGATAGCGACAACGGAGGGCTCGCGGATGACGATGCCCTTGCCGCGCACGGAGACGAGCGTATTGGCGGTGCCGAGGTCGATGGCGAGATCGCCCGCATAGCTACCGAAGAACATATCCATCAAAGAAAACAACGCAACTCCTGATGTGTTGGATGATTGCTGGAAAACTACTAGCCCATCATATTAGCGCAAGCCCGGCACCTCACTTGCGGTGAAGCGCCGGGCAGAGCCAAATCCCATAAGGTCACTACTGGTTGTCAGCGGCAGAGAAATCGATATCGAAGGAGGAAACGGCCCAACCGATATGGTTGTCGGAGCGCACGAATTTAACGGTGTACTCCTGCTCGCCGCCCTTGGACAGCGAAGCCTTCACCTTGGCGGTGGTCTCGGTCATAGACTGATCCATACCCTCGATGGAGACGGTGGCGCCCTGCGGGATCGAGGAGATGATCATCGTCTTGGCGTCCTCGGACAGGCTCGAGGCCAGGCAGGACTCGGCCTTGGCGGTATCGCCGTCACCGGCAGCCTGGAACAGGTCGGTGATGACGGACTCCTGCGAGGGGTAGCCCATGCCGCGCGTATAAGCATAGCCAAGACCGCCGGCAGCAATCACGATGAGCAGAAGCAGCACCAGGAAGATTTTAAGACCCGTGTGGCGGTGGCGACGACGAACCTTGGCCTGTTTGCGGTCCTGCTGGACCATCTCGGACTCGGACAGCGTAAAGAAGCCGGTGTCAGAGGGATCGGGCATAAACTGACCGGTCGCGCCCGTGGGATCGAGCGGGTCGACAGCGGGAGCGTCCATCGCGGGAGCCGGAGCCGTGGACATGGCCGTCTGGGCCGAAAGCGCAGCGAGCGAGTCGTGCACGCGGGCAAGCTCATCGGCCTGCTCGGGCGTGAGCTGGTAGATGCCGTCGGCGGTGGCGGCGTTAAAGGCATCGAGCGCATCGGAGGGACGGCCCGCGGCGGAAAGCGCTTGGCCCATGCCGGCGTTGAGGGCGCGCGTATCGTCGCGCGGACCGGCAAAGTCGATAGCCGTACGGTAGGTCTCAACGGCGTCCGCGGGGCGGCCGA
>CABUWR010000195.1 GCA_902495265.1 uncultured Collinsella sp.
GCATCCGCCGCAACCGGGCGCTCGCTCGCGTCGTAGGCCTCGCGCAGCTTGACAACCTTTTGCTCCAGCTGCTACGTATAGGCCTCGATATCAAAGCTAAACGTACCGGCAAACATGGTGCTCATCAGGTCGACGCCGCTCATGGCCGCCGGCTGGTTGGCCTGCAGCGCAAACATCTCGAGCTGGGCCGCACGCAAGCGGTTGCGACGACGGACGGCAGCGCGCAGATCATCGTCGGTAATCGTGATGCCGTAGAAGTTCTCGAGCTCCTCCTTGAGCAGACGGCACTCCTCGTACCAGCCCTCGCGCTCGTAGGCTCGATCGCGGCCCTGCGGAAGATGCAGAATGTGCGTGCGCTTGAGCTCGTTGAGCAGCTCGTACATCTTCTTCTTGCCGTCGCAGGTGGTCTCACCGATGATCATGTCGCTAAAGTACGTAAACGGGCACTTTTGCGAATAGGCAAAACCATACGTAGACTTGATGAGCGGGCACAGGTTTGCCGGCAGCACCTTCTCGGCCTCGGGAATCACCTCGTCGGACGTGCCGCACAGCGCCACGCTCGCAGCCCCCGCGGCATCGATAATCTCGAGCGGCGTGTAGCTGCACAGAAAACCGACCAGGCGATTACCCGCCTGCCTATAATCCTTGACGCGAATAAACGCCGCCTTGCGTTGCTCGTTGAACTCCTCAAACGTGCGCGGCAACGGCTGCTCAATATTTTCCGACATATAGCTCCTTAACAAACCTTTTAACCAACCAAGGAAACAGCTTTCCCAGGTGCCTCAGGTTGCCGTGAAAGAGGAGTGCCGCGTATTTTGGTACGCAAGCGACGGTTTGAACGGCAAGATCGGGTGCCTAGGGAAGCCGCCGGGACGGATAGCCCTAAATTGTCTCCAAGAAAGCCTCAATCCTGGTTTGCAGTTGGCCTGCATCCTCGCCGGCGTAGTCGGTCGCGATGTGCATAAACGGGATGCCGGCCTCTTCGGCGGCCTTCTCCACGGCAAACGACTCCATCTCGTAGAGCGTGCAGAACTGCAGGGCCACGTCGACGATGCCGTCGGCATGCAGGTCCTTGGCCATCTGGACAATGTCCTTCATACGCTGGTCATTGGGCGTAAAGACAGCGCAGTTGATCTTAAAGTAGCGCTCGGCGATGGCGTCGAGCATCTCGTCGACCGTCTCGCCGGACTCGTCGACCAGGTCCTTGTAGTAGCGCGAGCCCGTGCAGGACTCCTCGCCCACCACGACGCCGCCGGCCTTCTCGATGAGGTTGAACAGCTTCCAGTTGGGCACGGCCATGGGCGTACCGGTGTACAGGATGCGCTTGGTGCCCTTGGGCGCCACACCCTCGCCGGCCTCAACGCGCTGCTCGCACTCAGCCGCCATCTCGTTGATGGCGCCGGTCAGGCGCGGCGTGTCATCCATAAAGGCAGCCTGAACGGTCAGCAGGCTATCGAGACCGCTGATGGGCGCCGGATCGGCAGCGCGGGTCGCAGCCAGACGCTGCAGGGCGCGACGCTTCTCGTTGACGGCGTGGATGGCGGCCTTCAGACGCTCGGGCGTAATCTTGACGCCACACTCTTCCTCGATCTTGGCGGCGAGCTTCTTGACCTCGGCCTTCCAGGTCACGAGCGTCGACTCGTCGTGTACGTTGGGAATATCCATGACGTACATGTTCTTTTGCGTGGCAAAGAACTCGTAGGCCTTCTTCTTGCCATCGCAGGTGTTCTCGCCTACCACCAGGTCACTCGACTCAATGTAGGGGCAGACCTCGCCCAGCTTAAAGCCGGCAAAGCTCTTAATGAGCGGGCAGGTGTTACGCGGCAGATGCTCCTCGACCTTGTCCGTTGCCCAATCAGCGCCAGAGCACAGGCCCACAGGAATGCCGTCACAGGCAAGTACGATCTCCTCGGGCACGTAGACGCAGAACGAACCGACGATCTTGGTGGCCTCGCCGGCCTCCTTCTTGTCGAGCATCTCCTTAATACGGCCGCTGTGGATGTTGGTGGCGACAAAATCCAGGTAGGACGTGGACTTGGGGCGATTGTTCTGCGTCAGGAACATATCACCGTACATCTGGCCCACGGCGCCCAGCAGCATGTCGTGGTCGGCAAGATTCATGCCGAGGCTCTCCCACATCGGATGGAAATCAAATTCTTCAGCCATGACGGTTCCCCTCTCGAACCAAAAATGAATAGCTACGGTATTTCTGCACGGTGGGTGGCGAAAACCCAGCCGTGCTCAAACCCGGAATTTTGGGGAACCCGCTTTGCGGTCGATTATTTAGTTGTGCGTCGTCTCTCCCGGAGCCGTGAACATACCTGCTCATATGCGGCTCCGAGCCATATACAGGGCGCGCGCGGCAACGCGACGCGAATATGTCTTCTGCAGCATCGGCGCGCCCTCCTTTTCTCGTCGAAGGTAACTATATCAACGGTTGTCGTCAAGACGAACACCGTCGACACGCGTACGACAACGTTGGGATGTGAGCATCTCGCTGTCTGATAATTAATTATCAGACTGATAAGGTTTAGTCATGTAGAAATCGGCGAACGGCGAAGTGAAAACAAAGCGGTCGAGGACTACCTCCTCGACCGCATCGCACCCGCATTATCGGCAAACGAGATGAATCCTGCTTGCATCAAAATGCATGCGCAGAGTCTCACCCGCCTGCGGCAGCTCTTCCACGGGTACACTCACCTTATTCACCTTCCACTGCAGACGCGTGGGCGCATCAGCACGCGGCACGTCCAGCAGCACCAGCCGCTCAAAGCGCGAATCGCTCACACGGGCCACGTGCAAATCGTAGCTGTTGCGACCGCGCTCCGCGCGATTGTCAACATGGAAGTAGCTCGCACGAATACCGAGGTACGTCACGTTATCGGGAACCTCATGGCCCACGTTAAAGGTCATGCCCCAGTCCAGGGCTTCAACTTCCTGAGACCCGATCTTGCGCGCCCGGCTTGTGTTCTTGCAGCCCGTCAGGCGCAGCGCCGCCAGCGTCTGCGGACGGCGGACCACGTCCTCGACGGAGCCGATCTCCTCAACATGCCCGTCGTGCATCACGCAGATGCGCTGGCACAGGCGGCACGCTTCGTCGATGTCGTGGCTCACGTAGAGCACGGTGCGGTTGCATACATCGAACAGGTCGAGCATGTTTTGCTCAAGCGCGCTCTTGAGATACGCATCGAGCGCGCTCATGGGCTCGTCGAACATAAAAATGCCCGGATGCGCCGCCACC
>CABUWR010000196.1 GCA_902495265.1 uncultured Collinsella sp.
CTACCTCATAAAGACCAAGACCAAGCCGGCACCGCTCGAGCCGCGATGCGAGGGCGATGAAGCGCTCGTCCAAATCATCATGAAAGGCATCTCGGTCGAACAGGGCGATCGCCCTACCGAGCAGCAGATGCTCGAGGTGCTCTCGACATACCTCCCCGCTGCAGAATCTGAGGACCACGAGGGCGCGGGCAATGACGCCGTAATCGACATCGATTCCGGTACGCACCTTAAGGTCGACGTCGCCGGCGAGCGCGCGCGAGAGATTCTGGAGCAGGCCCGGCACGATGCCATGACCCGCCGCCGGTTTATTATCGGTGGCGTCGTTGCAGTCGTTGCGGGGCTCAGCGTCGTTGGCGCGGCAACCCATGGCTTTGGCATCCCCGACTACCTGGACGGCATCCGCGGTACGCTTGACGATTACGCCTGGGATCAGCTGCAGGAGATTTCGCTCAAGATTAAGGCCGCCGAGACCCGTAGCAAGGCACGCGAGATTGCCAAACGCTATCACCTGCTCGATGCCGATGGGCATATCCCCTATCCGTGCACCAAGCGTGTCACGCTCACCAACGGGCTGCAGGTTGGCGCGCAGCTCGTGGGCATCCGCCACGACGAGCTTCTGGACGGGACGGGCAAGGCCGGGCTGACGTTTATGTTCGACGCGGGTATTGCCGAGCGCAACGCTGCAACTGAACCGCCGAGCGCCGGCTGGGCAGATTGCGAGCTGCGGGAATGGCTCAACGGCGACGGCCTTAAGCTGCTGCCCAACGAGTTGCGCGCACTCATCAAATCTGTCAAAAAGATCTCGAATAACACTGGCGCCGCCAACAGTGCATCGTGTCTGAGCGAGTTGCCCGCAACCCTTTGGCTGCCCGCCATGGTCGAGCTGTGCGGTACGCAACCGCCCGATTCGTTTGCCAAGGACTATCACTACCTGGCAGACATCTACAACGGCGAGGGCAAGGAGTATCAGCTCTTCCGCGAGCTCAAGGTGAGCCCGTATTCCACGAACGAGACGATGGTCCGCCAGTGGAAGGGCAAGGACACCTGCTGGTGGGAGCGCACGGTGAGCCCCGACTCATCGGAGACCGAAGGCACGCTCTATTTGAATCGCGTTGGACACGACGGCGACGTCTTTACGTACGCAACGCCTGCGGACAAGCCAAACAAACGAACCTGTGTGATCCCCGGATTCTGTATCTAGAGAGTGGGCGTCTTGCCGTGACGGGACCCCTCCCCGGCAATTGTCTCGATTTGTAACACTAGCTCGGCAGATACAGGTCTAGATGTTACAGAACGAGACAAACCCCAACCCCGCGAGACAACATCTCAATCTGTAACAGTAAGGGGTCAAAAACCTCTCTAGATGTTACAGATCAAGACATTTGAGTTGACCGCAGGCGCTCTGTCTCGATCTGTAACAGTTAGAGGTCATATTTGCTGCTAGATGTTACAGATTGAGACATTGAGTTTCCTGCCAACTGTTTGTCTTAATCTGTAACAAATGCTCGGCAAAACGGGGTCTAGTTGTTACAAATCGAGACGTTTGGACTGTCACTCAACAGTTCGTCTAAATCTGTAACAACTATGGTTCAAAAACCGGTCCAGATGTTACAGATTGAGATGATTGGTTGGGACGGTTCATCGGCCAACCAACCACCCTCATCTGTAACGAAATGTCATACATTTCTTTCTGTACTGGACACCCCCAGGGGGTATGGGTGTATAGTATCGGCAGGTTAACAATTCCAACACCGAACCACGGAAAGGAGCAGCCATGGCTCAAGATAAGTTCGACGTGGGCGGCATGACATGCGCCGCCTGCCAGGCGCATGTGGACCGCGCCGTGAGCAAGCTCGACGGCGTCAAGAGCGTCGCGGTCAACCTGCTCGCCGGTTCCATGATGGTCGACTATGACCCCGCGCAGGTCTCCCCCGACGATATCTGCACCGCCGTCGACCGTGCCGGCTACTCGGCCTCGCCCGTCGATGCGGGCACCGGTGCCGCCGGCTCAAGCGGCAGCTCGCAGGCCAGGTCTGGCGTCACCCATATGGAGTCGCCGACCAAAAAGTTGGAGGCCGCCGCCTCTGCCATGCGCACCCGCCTCATCATCTCGATCGTATTCCTCATCCCACTGTTCTACATAGGCATGGGGCACATGCTCGGCTGGCCGCTGCCCGGCATCTTCACCGACCACACCCACAGCATGACGCTCGCTCTCACCGAGCTCGTCCTGCTCATTCCCATCGTCTACGTCAACGACGCGTACTTTATCAACGGGTTTAAATCACTCGCGCACGGCGCGCCTACCATGGACGCCCTTATTGCCGTGGGCGCCACCGCCTCCATCGCCTGGTCGCTCTACGCCATGTTTATCATGGCCGACCACCTAGCCGCGGGTCAGGTCCACGAGGCCATGATGACGGGCATGGACAATCTGTATTTTGAGAGCGCCGGCACCATCCTGTCGCTCGTCACCGTAGGCAAATACCTCGAGACGCGCAGCAAGTCCAAGACCGGCGGCGCCATCGAGGCGCTCATCGACCTAGCGCCCAAGACCGCGACCGTCGTGGCAGAGGACGGCACCGAGGCCACCGTCGACGTCGATGCCATTCTGCCCGGCCAGGTGCTGCGTGTGCGCCCCGGCGAGTCCATCCCTGTCGATGGCGTGGTGCTCGAGGGCAGCTCGGCCGTGGACGAGAGCGCGCTCACCGGCGAGTCCATCCCCGTGGAAAAGACCGCCGGCGACACCGTCAACGCCGCCACTGTCAACCGCACCGGCTCGTTTACCTTCCGTGCCACACGCGTGGGCGCCGACACGTCGCTCGCCAAGATTATCCAGCTCGTCGAGGACGCCAACGCCACCAAGGCGCCTATCGCCCGCATGGCCGACAAAGTCGCCGGCGTGTTCGTGCCCGTGGTGTTCGTGATCTCCGCTGTGACCTTTGCGGCGTGGATGGCACTGACCGGCAGCATAAACGAGGCGCTCACCTCCGCCGTGGCCGTGCTGGTGATCAGCTGCCCGTGCGCGCTGGGTCTGGCCACGCCCGTCGCCATTATGGTCGGCACCGGCAAGGGCGCCGAGATGGGCATTCTGTTCAAGAGCGCCGAGGCGCTGGAGAACCTGCGCAGCGTAGGTACCGTGGTGCTCGATAAGACGGGCACGGTCACCCGCGGCAAGCCTGCTGTGACCGATATCGTAGTAGCCACGCGCGCCGACGGCTCGCCC
>CABUWR010000197.1 GCA_902495265.1 uncultured Collinsella sp.
GCAGCCGTGAACAAGCGCCAGTGAACCACAGGTCGTAAAGCCCGCGCTCCGCACGCAGCTCACGTCGGTCACACAGGGAATCTCAAAGGCACCGGCAAGCTCGGGACCAATCTGGGCCGTATCGCCGTCCACCGCCATCTTGCCGCAGATGAGCAGGTCGAAGTCCTCGTCGAGCGCCTCGATGCCGCACTTGAGGGCATAGGTGGTTGCCAGGGTATCGGCACCTGCAAAGGCGCGATCGGTCAGCAGCAGTGCGTCATCGGCGTCGCGGGCGATGCAGTCGCGCAATAGCGATTCGGTCGCGGGGATGCCCATCGACACCACCGTTACGCGCACATCCATGCCAAAGCCGATAAAGTCGTCCTTCAGTGCCAGCGCGCATTCCAAAGCGCTCGCGTCAAAGGGATTTATGACCGCTTGTTTGCCATCGCGCACAATCGTATTGGTCTTGGGGTCCATCTTGACCTCGGTGCTTCCCGGCACCGCCTTGACGCACACCACCATATGGAAATCGCTCATCTTCACGCGCCCCCTTTCTGGACGAGCTCATCCAAGAGCTTCTCCGAAAACAGGTTACCGCGACCCAGCTGCCCGGCAGGATCGAGCTGGAGCTTGAGCCGCGCCGACTCGACCATGGCCTCGTGACCGTACATCGTCTCCAAGAAGCCCGCCTTGATCTTGCCGACGCCGTGTTCGGCGGAGACGGCGCCACCCATGGCCGTGACCTCGGAAGCCCACTGGGCAAAGAGTTCTCCGCCGCGGCGGTAATCCTGCGCATCGCGCGGCAGAATGTTCACATGCAGATGGTTGTTACCGATGTGCCCCCAGGCGGCAGATTCAAGCCCGCTTTCGGCCAGCGTGCGGCGATAAAGGGCGATGACATCGGCCAAGTGTGCGTTGGGCACCGACATGTCCGAGCCCAGTTTGGTGATGGTGGGATCCGTGCGGCGACGCTCGTCGATGAGCATGTTGACGCTCTCGGGCACCGCATGGCGGAAGAATCGCTGACACTCGCGATCGACCTCGGTGCGCGCGACCCATGTCGCATCGTCGCTGCCGCCCGCAAGCTCTAGTACCCACCCCAAGTGATACAGCTCCTCAGTCGCCTGGGCTTCGTCGTTGCAGTCGAGCTCCACGTAGACACAGACCTTGGCGTCTTTGTCGAGCGCCGGCAGCGAGGCGAACGCGGTCGACTGCTCACGCTGACGACGCAGGATATCCAGGGCGCCCGCATCGAAATACTCGATGGCAGCCGCGTGGGACAGGACGGGACGCACGGAATCGGTGAAGGACACGGCCTTATCTTCGCTGTCAAAGAAGCAGCTCACGCCCCAAACGACCGCAGGCGCCGCCTGCAGGGCAATCTCGAGCTCGGTGATGACGCCAAGTGTGCCACACGCACCGATAAACAGATCGATGGCATCCATATCGTCAGCAACGAAATAGCCCGAAGCATTTTTGGTCTTGGGCATGGTGTAGTCGGGAAGGTCGAGCTCGAGCGTGCGGCCCTGCACCGTGACGAGCGAAAGGCGGCGACCCTGTGCAAAAACCTCGCCACGGTGAAGCTCGAGCAGGTCGCCATCGGTCAGCGCGACATGAAGGCCCGTGACGTGAGGGCGCATGGGGCCGTAAGCGTAGCTACGGGCACCGGAAGCGTTGCATGCCGCCATACCGCCCAGGCAGGCAGATGCCTCGGTGGGATCGGTAGGAAAGAATTGCTCGGAAGCTTCCTGGAATTCCTCGTAGACCTCAAGCGATGCCTGGTCCCAGCCGGCAGTCGGCAGAACTTTCTTGCCCAGTTGCTTGCGCAGCTCAGACAGCACGACGCCGGGCGCCACACGCAAAAGAAAGCGGCCCTGCTCATCGCGGCGAATGCCTAGGTAGCGATTCATGCGGGAAGTATTGAGAATGTGACCGCCATGAGGCACGGCGCCGGCGGCAAGACCGGTCCGGGCGCCCTGAACCGTCACCGGGACACGCTCGGCATGGAGCTTTTTCAAAATGGCGCGCACCTCGTCCTCCGTTGTCGGAAATGAGATGCTCGAGGCCTCGCCCGATGTGCGAGACTCATCGCGGCCATACTCTTCGAACTCGTCGGTGAAGGGTTTGATGGTTGCCGACACGCGAACTCCCCCTTTAGCTAACTACAGTGTTTGCAGGGAGATGTTACCGCATCGTTTCGTCGACGTGTTCGAGACCGTCTCCATAATTGGCGATTTTTACGTTCGTGCAATTCGGCGAGCGGCAAGGTTTCCTCGGCAGACGATGCTTTTGACACATGTCGCCTTACCGCCAGCGACCACGCAATTGTCGCTCGAAAAAAAAATTGAAGTAATTTTTACCATCTTTTACCTGCGGAGATGTCAATCCGTCAAGCATTTGGTCAGAAATTGGTCAAGTAGTGGCTGATACGGTCGGCATCAACAGCCAAAACCAATGGAAGTTTTGGCCCCAGAAGCAGGGAGGTTCCCATGGCATATTACTGGCCCCAGTACGGCGTCGCCATCGAGGTCGACGACGATCCCTATCTCCTGCCTTTCGACGAAGAGGCGTTCCCCGATACGGCGGTCTACCACGTCACCACCGATGTTATCTGCGACCCCGAGTCGTTCTTGGCGCTCGCCCACCACATCGCGCATATCCACAACATCGAGCTCCCTCACAACTTCGACGAGCTCATCTACTCGCGCCGCCTGATGCTTCACATGCTCTTTGGAGCGGACCCGTCCACGTTCGCGCGCGTCTACACCACCAAGGACGCCGCATGAGTGCGAAGAAGCCGCCCCGCCTTGCAGGACTGGGGCGTCGCAAGAAACTCGTCGTTGTCTGCCTGGCTATCGTCTGCGCCCTCATCGCCGTAGGGCTATACGCCTGGCAGTCGCAGCCCGTGCCCGAAGCGGGCGCCTCGGTCACGACGGCAGAGGGTAAATCGCGCCAAGAAATCCAGGATGAGCTCGACGCCATCGTCCGCGACAACATGATGACGATCTCGGTCGCGCCGATCGCACAGTTGCAGGAAGGCGGCAAGTTGCGCGTCAACGTGCAAAACGTCCAAGACAACAAGTTTCCCCAGCGCTTCCGCGTGATTCAAAACGACGAGACCATCTATGAGTCCGGTGTGGTCGAAGCCGGCAAGACGGTTGAGACCTGCCCCGCCGGCGATATCCAAGAAGGCGAGGCA
>CABUWR010000198.1 GCA_902495265.1 uncultured Collinsella sp.
CCAGACGAGATACCCAATACAAGGAGGAGTTATGACGAACAAAGAGCTGGCCCAAAAGCTGCTGGACCTTTTGGGCGGTAAAGACAACGTGCTGGCAAACGCGGCGTGCATGACGCGCCTGCGCGTGACTGTCAAAGACACGGGCAACGTCGACACGGAGGGCATTAAGGCACTCGACGGCGTGATGGGCCTGGTCGAGGACGACACGATGCAGATCGTGCTGGGTCCGGGCAAGGTGAATAAGGTACTCGAGGAATTCTCCAAGCTCACCGGCCTTGCGAAAGGCGTTGCTGACGAGAGTGTGGTTGACGCTGCGGCCACAAACAAGGCCGCGCAGAAGGCCAAGTACGAGTCCAAACCGGTTCAGGCCTTCCTTAAGAAGATTTCCAACGTCTTCGTCGCCCTGCTTCCCGGCATTATTGCGGCTGGCCTCATTAACGGTATCTGTAACGTCATCAATGTCTCGACGGCGGGTGCGCTTGCGGGCGAGTGGTGGTATCAGGGCATTCGTTCCATGGGTTGGGCCCTCTTCGCCTATCTGCCCATCTTGGTGGGCTATAACGCGGCGCGCGAGTTTGGTGGCTCCGCTGCACTGGGCGGTATCGCCGGCATGATGTGTATCGCCAACAGTGCCATGCCCCTGCTTGCGCCTGGCACGGCTGATCCTACCGCTGCCATTCTGCTGCCCCTCACCAATGCGCAGTACAACCCCGCAGCGGGCGGTATGATTGCGGCTCTCATCGCTGGTGCGTTTTTCGCTTGGATGGAGCGTCAGATTCGCAAGGTCATGCCCAACGCGCTCGATACGTTCCTGTCCCCGCTGCTGGTGCTCATCATCGGCGCCTTTGCTCTGATGCTTGTCATCCAGCCGGTTGGCGCTTGGCTGACGACCGCGATCTTTAGCGTCCTCACCTTTATCTTCGAGAAGCTGGGCGTCCTGGGCGGCTATATCCTGTCGGCAGGCTTCTTGCCGCTGGTGTCCGTCGGCCTGCATCAGGCGCTCACGCCGATCCACGCTATGCTCAACGATCCCGACGGCGCTACCAAGGGTATCAATTACCTGCTTCCCATCCTTATGATGGCTGGCGGCGGCCAGGTCGGTGCCGGTTTGGCGCTGTACTTTAAGACCAAGAACGCCAAGCTCAAGAAGTATGTCGCCGAGTCCATCCCCGTTGGCATCCTGGGCGTGGGCGAGCCTCTGATGTATGCCGTTACGCTGCCGCTCGTTCGTCCGTTTGTGACGGCCTGCCTGGGTGCCGGATTTGGCGGCGCGCTCGCGGCGCTGCTTCACATCGGCACGGTTTCTCAGGGCGTTTCCGGTCTGTTTGGCCTGCTGATCGTCGTTCCTGGCCAGCAGCTCGGCTACGTTGCCGCTATGCTGCTTGCCTATGCCGCCGGCTTTGTCCTGACGTGGTTCTTTGGCGTCGACGAGCAGAAGATCAACGAGTTCTTTGGCGAGTAGTTTGATATCGCGAGCCGTGTTGCTCGGGGCTCGCGGTGCGCGGCAGATTTCTTGATGCTATGGTTGTGCCGGCGGGGCTAACTGCTCCGCCGGCCTTTTTTAAAGGAGCGTTGAAGCGTGAAAACGGGTATTTCGATTTATCTTTCCAGCCCTCTGCAGGATATTGAGCGGACGATTGAGCGTGGTGCCGCGGCGGGTGCGCGCTATGCGTTTACCTCGCTGCATATTCCCGAGGATGGGGGAGCGGCATATGCCGATAAGGTCCGTCATGTGCTGTCGCTGCTTTCCGCCCGCGGCATTGCGCTCATTGCCGATGTGGGGCCGCGCACGTGCGATTTGCTCGGGCTTGAGCGTATCGAGGATCTGCGTGACCTGGGGCTCGAATACCTTCGTTTGGACTATGGCTTTAGCGCCCAGCGGGTCGCGGAGTTGTCCGGTGTATTTCACATTGTGGTCAATGCATCGACGGTGAGTTCTGATGAAATCGCATCGTGGCGAGAAGCCGGTGCCGATGTGACTCGTTTTGCCGCCTGCCACAATTTTTATCCCAAGCCTTATACCGGTTTAGCTCTGGAAGACATTGCTCGGACGAATCTTCGTCTTGCGGCGCTTGGCTTCGAAATCATGGCTTTTGTGCCGGGTGATGCTAACGTTCGCGGGCCGGTATTCGAAGGACTGCCGACGGTTGAGGAGCAGCGCGGTCGCGCGTCAAAGGTTGCCCTCAACATGCTTGAGCTTGCACATGGCGCCGATTGCGACATTGTGTTGGTCGGCGACCCCGATCTTTCCGATGCGGGCTGGGCGCGGTTTGCTCAAGTTTCCGCCGGATACGTGGACCTGCAATGCGAGCTTGAGCCCGGTTATGCCTATGTGCGCGGGCAGATTCATCACGACCGGCCCGACTCGAGTGTCCTCATCTTTAGGTCTCAGGAGTCACGTACGAAGCTTAAGCCGGATTCCGTGCCGACGGATGCCGGAGCCGGCCTGCCGCGAAAGGCGGGGTCGATCGCTGTGAGCAATAGCGGCTATGGGCGCTACGAAGGCGAGCTTGAGATTGCGCGGGTCGATCTTCCCGGTGACAAGCGCATGAACGTTGCGGGCCATATCACGCCCGAGGCAATGGAGCTGCTGCCGTTCATCAAACGCGGATTCGGGGTACGGTTCGTTTAGCGCGCGACCCGTGGGCTACAATTGGCCCATCATGCTAAGGCGCCTCGTATGGTGCGCACCTGCGTTGGCCGATCTATATTCGGAGGATTCCCATGACCGTACTGTTTGTTGAATATCCCAAGTGCTCGACCTGTAAAAAGGCCAAGGCCTGGTTGGACGAGCATGGGGTTGAGTACGTCGATCGCGATATTGTTACAGACAATCCTTCGGCTGAGGAACTTGCGACCTGGATTGCTCGTTCGGGGCTGCCGGTGCGTCGCTTCTTTAACTCGTCGGGCATGAAATATCGAGAGCTGGGCCTGAAGGCGCGTCTGGATGCGGGTATGACGAACCAGGAATGCTATGAGCTGCTGGCAACTGACGGCATGCTGGTTAAACGCCCGCTGCTGGTGGGCGACGACTTTGCGATTCCCGGCTTTAGGGAAGCGGCTTGGGCCGAGGCGTTGCTGTAGCGGCTGCGGAAAGTGCGACCCGTTTTGAGTGCTCAGGGTGGGACGCACTTTCCGCCGGCGGGCCTGCCCCAGTCAGTCCGCCAGCCGCGCCC
>CABUWR010000199.1 GCA_902495265.1 uncultured Collinsella sp.
CGTATGGGGCAACATCGCCTGCTCGGGCAGTCCTGCTCGCACGGAGAGCACATTAAGTGCTCTCCGGCTCGTGCGGAACTCGCGATCGATGTTGCCCCATACGCCCGCCCAGGTCCTAAGATAACGTTGCTTGCGAACGTTGCTCTGCTCGTTCGCTTTTTGATCTGGAGAGCCGGATGGGCTGATAAATAGATATAGCAAGGGGCTCTCCCGTACATGGACGGGAGAGCCCCTTGTTGCATTTGGGTTGTTGGTGCGATCTAGAGATGCGAGACGATCAGTTCCATCTTGCCTTCGAGGTCGATGGAGCTGACGGTGCTCGGGGCCAGCAGGTGACTGCCCTTGTGGACGGGGTCGCCGCAGACGGTGCCTTCGCCGTCGATGACCGACAGGCACATGAAGGGCCAGCGCTGGTCGAGGGTCTTGCTGCCGTCGACGCGCACGCGATCGACGGTGTAGCAGGGGTTGGACTCGAGCTCGGTTACGCCATCGACCTCGGGCGCGGTTACGGTACCGTCGGTCGGTGCCTGAGCATCAAAGTTGATGCAATCCAGGCTCTGCTCAATGTGCAGAGGACGCAGCTTGCCGTCGGTGCCGGGGCGGTCGTAGTCGTACAGGCGATAGGTCACGTCGCTCGACTGCTGCGTCTCCAAAATGAGCGTGCCGGTCTTGATGGCATGCACGGTACCGGAATCAATCTGGAAAAAGTCACCCTTGTGAATCGGCAGCACGTTGAGCATCTCGTCCCAGCGGCTCTCCTCGATCATCTGCGCGGCCTCGGCGCGGTCGTGCGCGCGCTGGCCGACGATGATCGTGGCACCGGGTTCGCAATCCAGCACGTACCAGCACTCGGTTTTGCCCAGGCTGCCGTTTTCGTGTTCGGCGGCGTACTCGTCGTTGGGATGAATCTGGATCGAAAGGTCGTCCTTGGCGTCCAGAATCTTAATGAGCAGCGGGAACTCCTTGCCCTCGCAGTTGCCAAAGAGCTCGCGGTGCTCGGCCCACAGCCATGACAGCGTGTGACCGGCGTACGGGCCCTCAGCGATCTGGCAGTCGCCGTTGGGGTGTGCCGAGATGGCCCAGCACTCACCGATGGGACCCTCGGGAATGTCGTAGCCAAACACGGTCTCCAGCTGGCGGCCGCCCCAGATCTTCTCGTGGAAGATCGGCGTGAGTTTAATCAAATCGGACATGTGCATACTCCCATAAGGTTGTGCGGGCGCCGCGTAAGACGACTCAAAACGAGCACCCACCGGATAACAAAGCTAGGCCAGCGTTACGTTGTGCAGCTCAAAGCGGTCGCCTACGTTGTGCGAGATAGAATATTCAAACGCGGTGCCGCTATCCAAGAAGCCAATCTGGTTGAGTTCGAGCAGGGGAGAGCCGGGTTTGGTATCCAGGCGCTCAGCCTCTTCCTCAGTTGCCGCGACGGCGCGGATGGTGCGATGGAAGCTCGAAATCTTCAGCCCGCATTGCTCGCGGATAAAGCCGTAGACCGATCCGTACAGGTCCTTCTTTTTAAGGCCCGGGATCAGTTCGAGCGGCATATAGGTGTACTCGATGACGATGGGCTTCTCGTCGACCTGGCGCACGCGCACGATGTGATAGGCAAAGTCGTCTTCGGCCATTCCCAGCTGGGTCGCAACCTCTGCCGGCGGATTGACGATCGAGAAATCGTAGACCACCGAGGTCACTTTCTCCCCGCGGTGCTCGTACGAAAAGCCTTGGGCGCGGTCGTTCTTGCCTTGGAAAAACACCTGGCCGGGAAGCCCCGCTGTGTCCTTAACGTAGGTACCCGATCCACGACGGCTGGTAATGAGACCTTCCTCGGTGATTTGCTCGATAGCTCGTTTGACGGTGATTTTGGAAACGCTATACAGCTCGCAAAACTCTACGACGGTGGGCAGTTTATCGCCCGGTTTTAGTGCGCCGTCCTCGATGCTTCGACGGATATCCGCAGCAATCGCCTCGTATTTGGGAATCATGCAATCCTCCCTTCATATTTGCGTTGATATAAAGAGAGTATACCTACTTAAAAAAGCATCCATATGGCTTTCATCAAAGAAGTTCGATAAAGAAAAATTAAAAAGACGCTTTACACAATAAATTAGAGCGCTATAGTTATAGACAACAAGCGAGATGCATTGGCGTTTGCTTGTGCTGTTTGGGGACGGTTTTGCTTTGGCAGGTTGGATATCGGTATGACCGGTGCGCGCCCGCGCCGGATAACCTGCCAAAGCAAACCCGTCTCCAAACGGAAGCTCTAGAACACGAAAGCGAGGACTTTGATGGCACAGTATCAGCTGCCCAACGACTTCTTCTTTGGCGCTGCTATGTCCGGCCCGCAGACTGAGGGTCAGTGGAACCAGGGCGGCAAGCTCGAGAACCTGTGGGACACCTGGTCCATCCAGGATCTGGGTTCGTTCTACAACTGCGTTGGCTCTTATGCCGGCAATGACTTTATGTCCAAGTACCAGGAAGACTTTCGCATTTTGAAGGACTTGGGCCTGAATACCTATCGCACTTCCATCCAGTGGAGCCGTCTGCTCGATGCCGACGGCAACCTAAATGAGGAGGGCGCTGCGTGGTATCACGAGCTGTTCCGCGCCTCTCGCGAGGCCGGCCTGGAGCCGTTTGTCAACTTGTACCACTTTGACATGCCCACCTACCTCTTTAACCGTGGCGGCTGGGAGAGCCGTGAGGTCGTCGAGGCTTACGCGCATTACGCCGACGTCGCCTTCCACGAGTTTGGCCAGGAGATCAAGTACTGGTTCACCTTTAACGAGCCCATCGTCGAGCCCGAGCAGCGCTATCAGGAGGGCGTGTGGTTCCCGCAGCTCCACGACTTCAACCGCGCCCGCACCGTGCAGTATCACATCTCGCTGGCGCACGCGCTGGCCGTGGCCAACTATCGTCGCGCCTATGACGAGGGCGCTATTCGCGCCGATGCCAAGATCGGCATGATCAACTGCTTTACCCCGGTCTACACCAAGGAGAACCCCAGCGAGGCAGACCTCGAGGCCGTGCGTATGACCAGCGGCATCAACAACCGCTGGTGGCTCGACCTCATTACCAAGGGCGAGCTTCCTGCCGACGTGCTTGACAGCCTGGCCGAGGGCGGCGTCAAGCTTCCGTTCCGCGCCGGCGACCAAGAGATTC
>CABUWR010000200.1 GCA_902495265.1 uncultured Collinsella sp.
CCGCTCGATCATCTCTCGGCTTTGCCAGCCACCATAGCGCTCGACCAGAGCCAACGGATAGTCGTAGTGCGACAGCGTCACAAGCGGCTCGATTCCATGCTCGCGCAGCGCCTCGAATACCTGACGGTAAAACTCCAAGCCCTCGCCGTTGGGCTCGGCCTCCATCCCTGTGGGAAAAATACGGCTCCAGCAAATTGAAAGACGCAGGCACTTAAAGCCCATCTCGGCAAAAAGCTCGACATCCTCGTGCCAATGATGGAAGAAGTCGTTGCCCCAGCGGCATGGATACAGCCTGTCCGGATCGTCCACGGGCTTTTGCCTGCCAAACATTACATCCCAGCGGTCGGAACCCTGTGGGATCAGGTCGGAGTGCGACATGCCGCGGCCGCCCTCGTTCCAGCCCCCTTCGGCCTGGTTGGCGGCGAGGGCACCACCCCACAAAAAGCCCTCGGGCATACCGGCGGCAGACGTTCTGTCAAAGTAACTCATGCTACTCAGCATCCTCGGCAGAAGCTGCCGCGGCGTTCTCCTGCTCCTGAGCCAGGAGCTGGTTATCGTACACCTTAAAGAACGGGTACCAGACCACAGCCATGACCACGATCAAAACGATCGTAAACACCCAGATGCGCGGGTCGAGGCACTGGACAAAGCCCTGAACGAAGATGGGGAACGTGCCGCTCACCAAGATGTAGAAGTTAGAGACAAGACCCAGTGAGACCGCACCCCAATACAGCAGGGCCGAGATCATGCCGCCTAGCACAAACGGAATCATGAGGATCGGGTTGAAGATGATGGGCGCGCCGAAGATCGCGGGCTCGGAGATACGGAAGAAGCTCGGCACGATCGATGCCCTGCCAAATGCCTTGAGCTGCTGCGACTTTGCCCTAAACGCGCAGAGCGCCACAAAAGAGAACGTATTACCCGTGCCGCCGATGAGGTTGATGGCCAACGACATGAGCACCGGGTGGAACTCAAGCGGCTGCCCGGCAGCATAGAGCGAGGCGTTGGCGGCAAAGGCGGCAAGCGAGACCGGGGCGGTGATGGGCATTACGATCATGTTGCCGTGGACGCCAAAGCACCAAAACAGCAGCGTCATGAAGCAGATAAGCAGTGCGCCGGGCACAGAGTCAACTGCGACGGAAAGCGGGGCAGCGAGCAGCTTCTCGATAACCGAGGGGATGGACAGCGCGGGATCGATCATCTGGATCAGCAGGTTGCCGCCAAAGAAGATGAGGATGTTGGCGAGCATAGGTACGATGGCGCCAAAGGTTTCGGACAAAAACGGCGGCACGCCATCGGGCATCTTGATGGTGATGCCCTTGGTCTGGCAGAAGCGCGTGACCTCGACGGAGACCAAGGCAACGATGATGGCGGTAAACAGGCCCTGCGCACCCAGATAGGTGCAGGGGACCGCCTGGAGCACGGACTCGTCAGCAAGCTGGTAGTAGGACGACGGCGCCGCGGCGATCAGGAACATCACCAGCGAGGTCATGCCGGCGTTAAGCTTGGGCATCTTGTAGGTGCCCGCCAGGTTATATGCGATTGCGAACGTCACGATCACCGACAGTATGCCCATCGTCATATTGAAGGGGATGAGCAGCGTGAGCTTATTGGCCGTCGCAAAATCGAGCCAAGGGCCAAAGACGGACCAGAACCCGCCCTGCGCCACCAGGTCGGCCGTGACCGGCGGGTTGGCGAGGATCATAAAGACGGCAGATACCAAGATGAAGCTGATCGCGCTCATAAAGCCCTTTTGCATGGAGGCAAAGTGGCGCTCGGTGCCGCAGAAATTGGCGATAGGGGTCAGTTTTTCCTGAAGCAGGGTCATGAACTTCTCCATGGTCGCCTCCTAACCCAACAGCGACTGGGCGAGTGCCAGCACGTTGGCGGCGTTGCCCATGCCGTAGTCCTGTGCGGGGATGACCGCGGTCGGCTTACCGCTCCCCTGCTTGACGGTGTTGAGCTGGTAGGACACCTGCGGCCCCAAGAGCAGCACGTCATAATTGGCGCACGTCTCCTGATACTCGCCGATACCCACCGCATCGATATCGAGCTCGATGCCGTTTTGCTCCGCATATTTCTCGAGTTTCTTCATCAGAATGCTTGTAGACAGACCAGCTGCGCAAACAAGAAGGATCTTCATAAGGGATTCCCTTCGCATTGATTGGTTGGATAGTCACCGCACGCCGCTAGGCGTTCTTGGTTGCAGTGCACTCATACAGGCAGATCAGCTCCTGCACGAGCTCCTGAGCAAGCATGGAGCACATGAGGTGGTCCTGAGCATGGACCAGCAACACATCCACCGACAGATGCTCGCCCGCTGCCTCAGTCGAAAGCAGCTGCGTTTGGATGTGGTGAGCCTTGATTCCCGCATCCTTTGACTGCTTCATGAGTTTGGCGGCGGCGTCAAAATCCCCCGCTTTTGCCTTTTCAAGGGCTTCGAAGGCAAGGCTGCGTGCCTCTCCCGCCGCAGCGACCAGCTGAAACGAAACCATCTCGGTTCCCTGATCGTCCATAACGGTCTCCTCTCCCGTGATGTTTGGTTTGTACTTGAATATTCGAAACGCCTATCTCCCGCCCGCAATCCTCGAGGTTTATTGCAGGTAGACAGACAGGGTTATCGACAAAAGAAGTCTTAAGCCGTATGCGCTTGCACAAGCGCCATCAGCTCATGCCAGGACCGGCGCTCGCGTAGGCGCTCGACCCCCTGGCGGTCCATAAAGATCTCGGCGAGCAGTGAGCTCAAGATCCGCGCCTCATCGCCGCCCGACCGGGCAAACGACACCATAAAGACGATATCGACCTCATGGCCGTATTCGTCCCAAAGAATGGGATGTTCGAGCAGGCCCACGGTAACAAAGGCCTCGGCGCTCAAGGGATGCATCCCATGGGGCATGGCTACCCCATTGCCAAACGAGGTGGCACTCGCGCTCTCGCGCTCGGCGACCTCTTGGGCAAACTGGGCATCGACACGGCCGCTCTCGACGGCGCGCTCGGAGAGATATCGGAGAACGGCCTGCTTCGACGACGCCTCAACGCGGTTGAAGAACAGGGCACGGCTAAAGAAAGAGCTTACGGAGTCCGATTGCGCAGTGTCGTCGCTCAGCACCTTGCGGATAGCGTTGA
>CABUWR010000201.1 GCA_902495265.1 uncultured Collinsella sp.
CGGCCTGCCCGACGCTCGCTTCTTCATCTATGGCGACGACGCCTGTTACGGCTATGTCGCCAGCCAGCACTTCCCCGCCGCCGTGGTCGCCGACGTGGTCCTCAAGCGCGCCCGCGCCGTCTCTAACTGGGATATCGCCGGCAAACGCCAGCTCAACTCCACGAGCGACACCAACCGCTACTACATCATGCGCAACCGCGGCTTTTTGGCCCGTTACATGCAAATCTACGGCGACTATCATCCCGTGCTGTTCCGCTTGGGCAACGCCGCGACCTTCTGCAAAGAGTTCATCCGCTTGGCTGCGGTCGACAAATGCTTTAAGACCGGCATTCCGGCGCTGCGCCGCGGCATGAAGGACGCCCGCAAGATCATCAAGGATCCCAACTGGAAGCCCATGCCGCCCATGAAGGAAGCCGAGTAACGGAGGCCGGAAACACCCCGCCCCCTACAGCCGCTGGCACACTACGGACACGTGCTGCCCGTCAAAGCCAAAGCCCCAGCGCACGCGGCCGACACCTGGTCGTGGCACGCGAATCTCGTCGATACCGTCACGTTCAATATCGAGCAGCGCCTGAACGGCCAACAGCTCCAGACCCAGGGTATCCACACCGGGGTCATACATCATGTTCATAGTGATAAGCGGGCGCTCGTCGAGCATGCCGATCGTGTCGGCAACGTCGAACACAGCGCCCGTAGGGAGCACCTGGATATCCCAGCGATCCGCCCCGCGCTTTCTATTGGATGACGGATTGGCATACCCCGGCATGCCAAAGCAAAGCCCTTGCAACAGCAGGTGGTATGGCAACGGCGAATTCATCCCGACCGCGCCGACTCCCGCGTCACCTAGAATTCGACGCAGCGCCTGTCGCACCGTGTTTTCGTCCCCGCGGCACAACCCGTCACGAAACGCGTCGACGTCCCGCACATCCTCGGCGGCGCACTCAAACCATTCAATAATCACGAGACGCAAAGCCTGGCGAAGCTCGCCATTGGGCAGACGCAGAGCACGGGAGCGAGCGCTGTTTCCTGGCTCCTCAACCATATCCGTCGTTAGGAAGCCGGACAGGTATAACGCGGTCCAAACATCGTCGACGCAAGCGTCATTCGACACGACGGCACCCAGACAAAGCGGAGCCTCAACGCATCCATGCGGTTCAAGTAAATCGAACAGAGTCGAAAGCCTCTCGAGATTCCAGTCACCAACCTCCCTGCTCAGGTTATCAGCGTATCCATACAAATCTGCCCGCACCGGCGGAGTGCAACCGCGATTCAAGAAATCGATCACACGCGCCGGACTCGAGCAATAAATCCCGCCAAATCGGTATCCCTCGAACCATCCACGCGCGTCATCCAGGAATTCCCCACGTCCAGCATGGCCTAGCAGAGCCTGAACCTCGTCATCCGAAAAGCCGAACCACCGGTCACACCACGTCGAGAGCGGCGTCGACAGACAATACGAGCAGCCGCGCGAAGAAAGTGCCAATTCGGCAGGACCGGGACGCTCCCCCATCAGACAAGCCAAGCGTAGCGAATTGCCCGCAGCGGCAATGGCGTCAAACAGCACGTGGTCGAGCAGCTCCGCCGGATCGGCTCCGGAAGAGCTCCTCGCGTTCGAACGGTCCAACCACGCCGCGTTGTATCCATCAACGAGCAGCACAACCTGTTCGTCGCAAACCATCTCCAGCAGCTCAATAAGCACACCGAGCACCGAGTCAACCTCGGCATCGCTTGCCACACCACGCGCAACGCGTTCGATGTGACGCATCTTATCTCGCGGTAAATCCGGAGCCTCCAAAAGCGCCAACAAGCGAGCGCACTCACCCGAAAGAGCGTCACGCACGACGCCGACGACGCTGGCGCCGCACCTCGCTGCGCCAGAAAAGTCCAGCGATATCACCGGATAGCACGCATACTCATCCCGATAGCGCCCGCCGCCCGCATCCCAAATCTGGGAACCAGCAAACAGGCCCCGATCGACCTGTCCGACCGTGGGTCGCTCCAGAAAAGCCTTAAGCATCGACAGGTTCATGCTCTTTCCAAAGCCTTCGGGCCGGCAACACGCCACAACGGAAGCATCAGCATCCAAGACATCGGCAATAAACATCGTCTTGTCAACTAACACGCATCGATCCATGGCCTCGGCAAAGTCATGTTCGCCGACCGGCAGTGCCCCGTTACCCGAGCGGTTGATCAACTCTACGCCATAGTAGGCAGCATCACCATAAATCGCCTGTTCAGACACCGTAACTTCTCCCTAAAAAACAGCACGATGCCCATTGTATCGAGCAACTCAACCGCAATGATGCCGTCATGCAGACGTTTCGGGCAACGGTAGCAACAAGAGCCCCGATGGGGCATAACAAATCGTTGCACAACAAAACGGGGTCCGATACAGCCGTACCGGACCCCGTCCTAGTTCTTAGATTATCGGACGACCAGAATCTTACTCCTCGGATCCGTTCTGGCCAGCAGCCTTCTTCTGCTGATCAAGTTTGTGCTTACCACTCACAATGGACGAGGCACCAAGCGTCGCCAAGCTCGCGCTGGCAAGGCTCGCCATCACGATGAGGTCGCCCGTCTTGGGCATGTTGCCGCCCGAGGACTTGGTCGTCGTGGTCGTGGTAGTCGTCGTGGTAGTCGAGGTGACGTTCTTGTCGTCAACCTTCTGAGCATCGGCGTCGGACTGTTTTGCACCCGCATCGGCGGAAGCATCTGCGGCGCCGTCGACATTGGAGCCGGAGCCCTGCTCAGACGCTCCCTCATCAGAAGAAGAGCTGCCGTTAATGCCCGCCGTTAAAGACGACCCCAGCATGGAGCCAAGCTGCTCTCCGGCAGAAGGCTTATCTTCCGTCGAGGAATCGCCGGTGTCGGAGCCCTCGCTCGAATCGCCCTCGGATGCATCGGAGCCAGAACCGTTAGAAGAGCCAGCACCGGTAGAGGAATCGCCGGCACCGTTAGAAGTGTCCACATCAGTAGAGCCAGATGTCGTGCCATCCGTAGCGCCGTCGGAGCCAGAAGTCGACGAATCGCCAGAAGCGCCACCGGCCGCAGTGCCACCAGACGTAGCCCCACCGTTACCGGTATCATCGCTGCCCGTATCAGTCGAGGGCGCATCGTTATCGCCA
>CABUWR010000202.1 GCA_902495265.1 uncultured Collinsella sp.
CCTATACCGCCAACTTGCCGTATCGTATCCTGAGTCAGCAGCCCATCGTGGCGACCGACAAGACGGGTCGCTTTACGGAGTTGGGCTGCTTGCTCGACCGTGCCGAACAGCGCTACGAGGAGCTGCGTCTACAGGGCGAGCCGCATGGTGCGTTTGAGCGCACGGTGGTCCGTGTGTATCGCAATCGTTGGGGAGGTCCTGATGACCGATAGGATGATATCGCGTCGCCGCTTGATTGAGGCGGCTGCCGGCACACTGCTGCTTTCGGGCTGCTCGTCTCAGGACGAATCCTCGACAAAAAAGACCAAGAAGCAGGGCAAGATTAAAAAGGCCGATGCGTCTAGCGAGACCAAGCACCTTCGAGACAAGGATGAGCTGTACGAGGTCTACGACGACTCGGGCATTGTGACCATGTACCTGACGGTCTCGCGCGGTAACAGCTCCGAGAATACCGACCATAGCTGGGCCGAGATCAATACGTACTCGGTCTACGATTATGCCGACATGGGCGTGACGCGTTATCAGGTTATGGGCCTGCTGCAGCCAGGCGATGATAAGGGCCCCGTCGCTGGCGAGGTGGGCTATGGCGAGGAGGCGCCCAACGCCACGGTGCAGGTGCGCGGTCAGACGTCGAGTACCTATACGCAAAAGAACTACAAGGTGGAGCTCAAAAAGGGCAAGGGCACGTGGCGCCAGCAGCGCGCGATTGCGCTTAACAAGCACATGGGCGAGGGCATGCGCTTTCGTAACAAGATGGCCTACGATCTGATCCGGGGCATTCCTCAGATGATGGGCCTGCGCACGCAGTTTGTGCACTTGTGGGTTTGCGACCAGACCGAAAAAACTAACGACACCTTTGAGGACTACGGTCTGTTTACGCAGGTCGAGCAGCTCAACAAGACGGCGCTCAAGGCCCATGGTCTGGATAAGAACGGGCATCTGTATAAGGTGAACAACTTCGATTTCCATCGCTTCGAAGACACCATCAAGCTGGCGGATGATCCCGACTATAACCAGACGGCGTTTGAGGGCATGCTCGAGATTAAGGGCGATTCGGACCATACCAAGTTGATTGAGATGCTCGATGCGCTCAACGACGATACGCAAAAGATCGACGATGTGCTCGACACCTACTTCGATACCGAGAACCTGGTCTATTGGATGGCGTTTCAGATCTTGACGGGCAATTGCGATACGCAGAACCGTAACTGCTATCTGTACAGCCCGCTTAACTCCAAGGTCTGGTACTTCCTGGATTGGGACAACGACGGCATGCTGCGCAAGCTCGAGTTGAGCCTGACGGGGTTCTCGGATTATGCGAGCTGGGAGCGCGGCGTGAGCAACTACTGGGGCAACGTGCTGTTTAACCGCGCGTTGCGCAGCAAGTCGTTCCGCAGCGAACTCGATAGCGCCGTGAAGGACCTGCGCTCGTACATGGCCGAAGAGCGCCTGAGCAAGATGGTCGAGCATTATCGCGAGGTCACGGAGCCGCTCGTCTTCGCTGCGCCCGACCTGGAGAATCTGCCCGTGACGAAGGACGAATACGAGCAGATTGCCGCGGCGATTCCGTCCGAGATTGAGGAAAACTACAAGAGTTATCGCGAGAGCTATAAGAAGCCCATGCCGTTCTACATTGGCGTGCCGCAGATTGAAAACGGCAAGCTGCGTGTGAACTGGGACGCCGCGTACGACTTTGAGGCGCGCGATATTCGCTATACCGTGGAGCTTGCGCGCGACTATGCCATAAGCGACGTGGTCTTTAAGGCCGAGGACGTGCTGCTGCCCGAGGTAACGTGCGATGCGCCCGATACCGGCCAGTACTTTGTGCGCGTGCGTGCCACTAACTCCGACGGCTATACGCAAGATGCGTTTGACTACTATGTGACCGACGACGGTAAACAGTACGGCATGAAGTGCTTTTACGTGCAGGACGGCGGTAAGGTCGTGGAGGACACGTATGAGGAGGGCTAGCGCACTGCTTGAGCGCCTGGCGGCACCTCCCGTGCGTGCCACGCAGGAGCGTTACCGCCACGAGCTCAAATACCTCATCAACGAGGGCGAGCACGCCGCGCTTGCCTGCCGTATGGCGCCGGTGTTTAAGCTGGATAAACATGCGCGGGCGGGCGGCTACACCATTCGCAGCCTGTACTTTGACGACCACTGCAACTCGGCCTACGAGGAAAAAGACGCCGGCATTCTCATGCGCAAAAAGTATCGCGTTCGAATCTATAACGGCAGCGACAAGGTGATTAAGCTCGAGCGCAAAAAGAAGTACGGTAGCTGGATCTACAAGGAGGACGCGCCGCTCACGCGTGGCGAGTTTGAGCAGATTCTGGCTGGCGACTACGACTTTTTGCTGAGGAGTCCTTATCCGCTCTGTCGCGAGTTCTACATCGAGTGCATCTGCAATATGATGCGCCCGCGGACTATCGTAGACTACGAGCGCGAGCCGTGGGTGATTGACGAGGGCACCGTGCGCATCACGTTTGACATGAACGTGCGCGCGGCGGTGGGTAGCTTTGACATCTTTGACGCAACCTTGCCCGCCCTGCCCGTGCTGGAGCCCGGCAAGCTGGTGATGGAGGTCAAATTTACCGAGTTTTGCCCGCAGCTGGTGCGCGATATGGTGCCGCCGGGAGCGGCCGAGCTTACGGCGGTCTCCAAGTACTGCCTGTGTTACGAAAAGACCGCCTACCTTCGCGGATTTAATTACTGGGAATCGGATTTTGAGAACCGAGGGGATATTTAGACCATGAGCACCAGGGACTTTTTTAAGAACTCCGTCTTGGAGGCGTTTGGCCAGGTCGACCCTGCCAAGATCGGTCTGTCGCTGCTCGTGGCACTCGCCATGGGCATCCTGATCTATTGCGTGTACAAGCGCTTCTTTACCGGCGTGGTGTATTCGCGCAGCTTTGCCGTGACGCTCGTGGGCATGTGCGTGCTCACCTGCATGGTCACGCTCGCGATCTCGACGAACGTGGTCATCTCGCTCGGTATGGTCGGTGCTCTGTCCATCGTCCGCTACCGTACGGCGGTCAAGGACCCGCTCGACCTGCTGTATCTGTTTTGGGCTATTACTACGGGCATTACGGCGGGCGCCGGCATGTATGCGCTCGTGGGGC
>CABUWR010000203.1 GCA_902495265.1 uncultured Collinsella sp.
AAAGGCGTCGACGCGCTCGTTCAAATCGTTGAGAGTATCCATGGGGGCTCGATTCTATGCGATGGTGGCCGGCGGGGTGCCGACAGCGTTGTGCTTGCTAAATCGTTTGACGAGTTGATTTTTCCCCGCCGCGCCATCCGTTAGACCGAAGGACCGGCGAACGTGAAGGAGCTGTGGTGGCGGGTATTGAGGTGCTATCTTGAATGTCCCGTTTAAAAGAGAGGTGACGCGGTATGGAATTCACAGCAATGTTGGGCTCGATTGGCCTGTGCGTGGGCGCAATCGTTGCCGCCGCAGTCATCTACTTGGTGGTCACGGCCATTAAGGGAAAAAGGGCCGAGCGCAAGGAACGCGAGGCACTTAAGCAGCACCGTGACCAGCAGGACAAGCGCGCACGGAGATAGTTTGTTGAGTTTTGAATCCGTGCGCTAACTGCGTTTTCGGATCAGGGCGATGTAGAAGCCCTCAAAGTCGCGGCTGGGCGGAATGGTCAGCGTGCCGGGCATACCGTTGGCGACGGACGAGACGTGGCCGGCGGCGATGGCCACGGTGAGGGCGTTGCACTCGATATGCGGCTCCTCGCCGGCTTCCCGGGCGCGGCGCGTTTCACTTTCGCTCGGCGTGCCGTCGAGGGGGATGAGCTCGCAGTCCATGTGCTTGTCGAGGGCCTCTTGCAGAGCGTCCTCGTTTTCCTGAGGCAAGATCGAACAAGTCGAATAGACGAGCGTGCCTCCCGGTTTGAGGGCCCCCATGGCGCGGTCCAGAAGCGCGCGCTGCGAGCGGGCACACTTGCCGAGCAGCTGCTCGGTCAGGCCGCGCAGGCTTTTCTCGTTGCCGCTGATGACGGTGCCCGTGCCGGTGCAGGGGGCGTCGAGCAGGATACGGTCAAAGCGGAAGAATTCGTCGAGCTCGCGTGCGTCGATACGCATGACGGGCACGTTTTTGGCGCCCTGGCGATGGAGGTTTGATTCGAGCTTTTCGGCGCGGGGAATGCTCATCTCGCAGGCCGTGAGGTGTGCCTGGCCCTGGGTGAGGGCGGCGATCTGCGTCGTCTTGCCACCGGGGGCTGCGCACATGTCCAGGATGTCCTCGCCGGCCTGAGCGCCCAGGACCAACGGCGGCATCATGGACGACAGGCTCTGCAGATAGATTTTGCCGTCGCGGTAGATGTCGAGGTCCCACAGATCGGAAACTTGGGCCTCGGGCAGGATGAAGGCGTCCGGATACCAGGCAACGGTTTGGTGCGCGATGCCGGCTGCGTCGAGCGCGGCGGCGATGTCCTCGGCGGTCGCCTTGAGCGTGTTGGCGCGCAGCGTGACCGGGCGTGTGGTCGCGGCGCCGAAGCCCTCGATTATGAGCTGGGCATCGGCGGGCGCATAGGCGCCGGCGACCGTGTCGACCATAAAGCGCGGCAGGTCGGCGGCGCAGGGAAGGGCGGCAAGCTGGTCGGAAAGCTCGGTAGCGGCAAACTGCCTGAGCTTGAGCTCGGCCTTGACCTGCTTTTTCTGCTTACGACGACGCGGCTTGGACATCCGTCTTTCCTTCCCATTCCATTAAAAGTAGTCAATTTGGGACGGGGCTATTTTAGCTGCCCGTCCGTTTCGGCAGGCGTTGCAGTTAAATTTGGGACGGGGTAGCTAAAATAGCCCCGTCCCAAATTGACTACTCTGCCTTGGCGTTGGCCTAGTACTGGCTCTCGTGCTTGCTGAAGAAGTCGAAGCGCGGGGGCAGCGGCTTCACGCGGTGCTCGCCGGGCTTCTCGCCCAGGCTCTCCACAAACTCGTCCGTGGAGGCAAAGATGTTATCCCAGCTAAAGAAGGCGACCGGGTCGACGTCGAAGTACTCGCAGATGAGCTCACAGCCGGCCGGGACGATGCCGTGCATGAGCACGGTCGCCACGCGCAGCTCGGTAAAGGCGTCGACGAGGGCCTGCGTCATTGCGGCGTTGGCTGACTCGCCCTCGAGCTTGTTGGCGGCCTTGGAGGCGTCGCTCCAGCGCTTGTTGGCGGCACGCAGGTAGTCGTCGCACACGGCGAGCGCGCGGTGCGTCTCGAACTTGTACATGGCCTGCTCAAAGGCGAGAGCTGCCTGCTCGGCGGCTTCGACCACGGTGGCGGAGGCGGCACCGGCGGGGATGCAGCCGTTGCGATAGGGGCTCTCGTCGCCCTCCTTGGCGGCGACGCCGTAGAAGCAGCTGCGGGCCAGGCGGTTGAAGACGCCGGTCAAAAGGGCGCTCTCCTTAAGGGCCGGGTCGATAACGCGCTTGTCGTCGCAAGCACGCACCTCGTTGCCGTCCTTGTCCTTGCCGGTCACGCGCGTGTCATATGCCTTGGGACTAAAGCTCACCGGCTTCTCGGACAGGCCGAGCGACAGCCAATGCGCGCGCATCTGCTCGCAGGTGTAGTGGTTAAGCAGGTCGTCTGCCGGCGGGGGAGGCGTCTGCGAGGACGAGCTGGCCTTTTTGCCCATGTAGAGCAGGTGGTAGCAGGCGCTGACGGTGCTCTGCGTGAGGTCCCAACCCAGGGCCTCCCACATGGCGGTCTGCGCGATGCAGTAGAAGTAGATGTTGTCCTGACCGATGAACTGGTAGATCTGTGCGTCGTCAGAGCACCACCAGTCGCGCCAGTCGAGCGAGCTGTGCTGGTAGGTGGGTGCGGGTACCTGCGTGGAATCGGCGGCGGGCTCGCCCATGAGGGCGGCGTCCTGGGCGGCGACGCCCTCGGTCACGCCGGCTGCCTTGGCATCGCGCGCGAGCACGGTGCGCGTATAGCTGATGGGCGCCCACAGGCTCTCGGGCCAGCACCAGCAGGTGACGTCGTTCACGCCGTCGACCTCGGGCACCGGAACGCCCCAGTCGATGTTGCCGGTGATACGGAAGGGCACGAGCGCCTTGCCGCTGCGGAAGCGCACGCCGCCGTTGGCGAGCACCGCGTGGGCGTCGTCGCGTTCCTTCCAGCTGGGGAAGGTGACGGTAAAGCTGCTCTTGTTGCCCTCGGGCTCCAGTACGGTGTGCTCGGGCAGCTGGTCCTCGACGGCGTCGAAGGCCTCGCGGAACTTGTTCTGGATGTAGAGCTGAGCCGGCAGC
>CABUWR010000204.1 GCA_902495265.1 uncultured Collinsella sp.
GACCGACGAGCGCCATGGCCAAAACATCGTATACAGCTTAAACACCACCGTCATGCAGGACTTGATCGGTTGGTTTATGGGCTTTACAAACACGGAAGGTGATAAGGATGAATAACGAAAACAAGGGCATTCACGCCACGGGGGTATCGCGGCGTGTGTGGATTGCGCTGATCGCTCTGTGCGTCGCCAATGTCGTAGTGCACCTCATAGTGATGCCGAGCTTGCCTGCGCAGATTCCCACGCACTGGGGAGCGAACGGCGCCGTCGACGGTTGGGGCCCTAGCTGGATGGCCTCCGCGCTCGGCGTGCTGCCTCTGGCACTTCTTGCAATGTTCCGCGTGGTGCCGCACATCGATCCCAAAGGTGAGGCATATCGAACCTCGGGCAAGTTCTACCAGGGCTTCGTAATCGCCTTCACCTTGTTCATGTGCGCCATAAGCTGGCTGGGAGAGCTTACGGTCTGGGGCGTGGTGCCGGCGGTCGGTTCGGTCAACGTGCTGATTTCCGGTGCTATCGGTTTGCTGTTCATCGGCGTAGGCAACTACTTGCCGCGTGTGAAGCAGAACTATACGCTCGGTATCAAGACACCTTGGGCGCTTGCCGATCCCGAGAACTGGCGCCGTACTCAGCGTTTTGGCGGCGCCTGCTTTATGGTGCTGGGTATTGGCCTGATTGTGATGGGCGTGGCAGGCAGCGTGCTTTCGAGTGAAGTCGTCGCCGCGGTGATTGCGGTTCTGGCGTTTGGTTCGGTTGGAGCCGTCTACGTCTACTCGTATCTGTTGTGGCGCAAATCGCAGCGAGCCGCTCGTTAAGGTTGCGGAAAACTAGCGTACGCAGTTCATAGTATGTTCCGGGGGACTTTTCCCAGGTAGTATTAGGGGGTGTGGGCAACCATGCCCCTTTTTCGTTACGTTTCAGAGCTGGTTCCCTCATTTCGTTTCCACTAAAGCGAATCAAGAATAGGGAAACAGCAGGTAGAAAGGATAGAACAGACATATGGCGGAGTTTATCTACCAGATGTATCAGGCTCGCAAGGCCCATGGCGACAAGGTAATCCTTGACGACGTGACCCTGAGCTTCTACCCCGGTGCCAAGATCGGCGTCGTGGGCCCCAACGGTATGGGCAAGTCGACCCTGCTCAAGATCATGGCCGGTATCGAGGAGGTCTCCAACGGCGATGCCAGGCTCACTCCCGGCTACACTGTGGGCATCCTGCAGCAGGAGCCGCCGCTCGACGACGACAAGACCGTCATCGAGAACGTGCGCATGGCGTTTGGCGACATGATCGCCAAGGTCGATCGCTTCAACAAGATCGGCGAGGAGATGTGCGACCCGGACTGCGACATGGACGCCCTCATGGCCGAGATGGGCAAGCTCCAGGACGAGATCGATGCCGCCGACGGCTGGGATATCGATTCCAAGCTCGGCCAGGCCATGGACGCCCTGCAGCTGCCCGATTCCGACATGCTGGTCAACGTACTTTCCGGCGGCGAGCGCCGTCGCGTGGCCCTGTGCAAGCTGCTGCTCGAGGCTCCCGACCTGCTGCTGCTCGACGAGCCCACGAACCACCTGGACGCCGAATCGATCCTGTGGCTCGAGCACTTCCTGCACAACTACCAGGGCGCGGTGCTTGCCGTCACGCACGATCGCTACTTCCTGGATAACGTTGCCGAGTGGATCTGCGAGGTCGACCGCGGTCACCTTTATCCCTACAAGGGCAACTACTCCACGTATCTGGAGACCAAGGCCGCGCGTATCGAGGCGCAGGGCAACCGTGACGCCAAGCTCGCCAAGCGCATGGAGGCCGAGCTCGAGTGGGTACGCAGCTCGCCCAAGGCTCGCCAGGCCAAGAACAAGGCCCGTCTGGCTCGTTACGAGGAGATGGAGGCCGAGGCCCGCGCAAGCCAGAAGCTCGACTGGACCGACATCCGCATCCCCGTGGGCCCGCGTCTGGGCAACAAGGTGCTCGAGGCTCATCACCTGCACAAGGAGTTCGATGGCCGTGTGCTCATCGACGACCTATCGTTCACCCTGCCGCGCAACGGTATCGTGGGTGTCATCGGCCCCAACGGTGTGGGCAAGACCACGCTGTTCAAGACCATCGTGGGCCTGGAGCCGCTGACTTCGGGCGAGCTCGAGGTGGGCGAGACCGTCAAGATCTCCTATGTCGATCAGAACCGTTCCGGCATCGACCCCGATAAGAACCTGTGGGAGGTCGTCTCGGATGGCCTGGACCACATGATGGTCGGTGAGACCGAGGTTCCGAGCCGTGCTTATGTGGCGAGCTTTGGCTTTAAAGGCCAGGACCAGCAGAAGCGCGCCGGCGTACTCTCCGGTGGCGAGCGCAACCGTCTGAACTTGGCGCTTACGCTCAAGCAGGGCGGCAACCTGCTGCTCCTCGACGAGCCCACGAACGACCTCGACGTCGAGACGCTGTCCTCGCTCGAGGCGGCGCTGCTCGAGTTCCCGGGCTGCTCGGTGGTCATTAGCCACGACCGTATGTTCCTGGACCGCGTCGCCACGCACATTCTGGCGTGGGAGGGCACCGACGAGAATCCGGGCAACTGGTATTGGTTTGAGGGCAACTTCGAGGCCTATCAGGCCAACCGCATCGAGCGCCTGGGCGAGGACGCGGCCCAGCCGCATCGTATTCACCGTAAGCTGACGCGCGACTAGTAGCAAGTAGAAAGGCCGCCACCAAGGGCGGCCTTTCTTGTAGCAATTGCACTGCAGCTATGCCCTGGCTGCTGGTTTGATTCATAATCAAAGTTATCTCTTTGGGATTAAAGCCCGTTTTTGCTATGAGCGATTTTCTAATTCCGTTTAAAACGTAAAGACGCATTGGGTTGCAAGGACATAAGCAAATCGAATTGAAATATAACCAGTGCTGTAACGTTACAAAAAAGATTATAGAATAGGAGTACCTTATAAGTCGCTTCTCTAGAAAGAAGAACATATGCTTTCGCGTCGTCGTTTTCTGCAACTTGTCGCGTCTTCAATTGTCGCCTTAGCCGCACGTCCGAAAGAGGTTTTTGCTTCGACGGGCAATATTGATGGTGAGCAGATACAATTTA
>CABUWR010000205.1 GCA_902495265.1 uncultured Collinsella sp.
AGGTCGTCTGCAGGGACATAGACAGCCTGGACGGAGGTAATGGAACCCGTCTTGGTCGAGGTAATGCGCTCCTGGAGGTCGCCCATCTCGGTTGCCAGCGTGGGCTGGTAACCAACGGCGGACGGCATACGACCCAGCAGTGCGGAAACCTCGGAACCGGCCTGGGAGAAACGGAAGATGTTGTCGATGAACAGCAGAACGTCCTGGCCGCGATCGCGGAAGTACTCAGCGGTGGTAAGGCCAGCCAGACCGATGCGCAGACGCGCTCCAGGCGGCTCGTTCATCTGACCATAGACCAAGCAAGTCTTGTCGATAACGCCAGACTCGCTCATCTCGAGGAACAGGTCGGTGCCCTCACGAGTACGCTCGCCGACACCGGTGAACACCGAGGTGCCGCCGTGCTCCTGGGCGAGGTTGTTGATGAGCTCCTGAATCAGAACGGTCTTGCCGACGCCGGCGCCGCCGAACAGACCCGTTTTGCCGCCACGGATGTAGGGCTCGAGCAGGTCAACGGCCTTGATGCCGGTTTCGAAGATCTCGGTCTTGGTGGTGAGCTCGTCGAAGCGGGGCGCTGCGTGGTGGATGGGATAGAACTCCTCCACCTCGGGCATGGGCTTGCCGTCGACGGGCTTGCCCATGACGTTCCAAATACGGCCGAGCGTCTTGGGACCAACGGGCATCTTCATGGGCTCACCGGTATCGGTGGCGATGAGACCACGCTGCAGGCCGTCGGTCGAGGACATGGCGACCGTGCGGACGACGCCGCCCGGAAGCTGGCTCTCGACCTCGAGGATCGTGCTCAGGTGACCGATCGGGGTCTCGGCCTCGACCGTGAGCGCGTTGTAGATCGGGGGCACCGCGCCGTCAAACTTGACGTCGACGACAGGGCCGATGATACGCACGATGCGGCCATCACCGGCAGTCGTCTTCTTGGTGGCTTCCTCGACCGCAAGCTTTACGGTGTTATTAGCCATTACTGTTCCTCCAATGCTGAGGCTCCGCCGACGATCTCGTTGATCTCGGTCGTGATCGAAGCCTGGCGCACGCGACTATACGTGCGGGTAAGGGTCGAGATGATCGCGGTGGCGTTTTCCGTCGCGGAGTGCATGGCCTTGCGGCGCGCACCCTGCTCGGCGGCCGCCGAATCGATCAGGGCCTGGTAGATGACCGTCAGGATATAAGACGGTACAAGCTTGCCGAGAACATGCTCGGGAGAGGGCACGAACTCGAACGTGGACGAGATGCGCTTAGGGGCGTCGGTCTCGTTCTTACGCGGACCGTGGGCCATAGCGATCATCTCGGGGTCGAGCGGCAACAAATGCTCGACGCGAAGCTCCTGATCCACGCGGTTCTTGGCGTGGTGGTAGACAAGCTCGACACGGTCAAGCTCACCGGAACGATACGCATCGCAGATATGAGAGGAGATCATGCGGGCCTGATTAAAATCGGGCTCGGAGGAGTTGCCCTCAAAGTGCATGGTGACGTTTGCGCGGTCACGGAAATACGTGGCCGGCTTACGCCCGCACGCGATGATCTCGTATTCGATGCCGTCGTTCGCCCAAGAAGCGGCGAGCTTTTCGGCCGTGCGCTCCACCGTCGTATTGAAACCGCCGGCAAGGCCGCGGTCCGAGGCAATAACGACAATCAGGCCATGCTTGACGCTCTCATGCTTCTGCAGCATGGGATCGGTGCCCGAACAGGAGGCGTCGCCGGCGACCGTCAACATGACGTCGGTCAGCGCCTCCTTATAGGGCTCGGCCTGCTTGGAGCGATCGAGGGCACGACGAATCTTGGCCGTAGAGACCATCTCCATCGTGCGCGTGATCTGCTTGGTCGTGGTAACCGAGGAGATTCGCTTCTTAATGTCGCGAAGGTTGGCCATAGGGCTTAGTTCTCCTCTGATCCAGAAACATCCGAATGGTGCTTGGCCATGAACTGCTGCTTGAAGTCACCGATGACACGCAAGAGCTCGGCCTTGGTGTCGTCGTCAATCTTCTTGGCGCGAACCTTGTCGAGCAGCGAGCCAAAGCCATTGTCCATGTACTCGATGAGCTCGGCACGGAAAGGCAGCACGTCGGCGATCTCCAGGTCATCCAGGAAGCCCTCGTTGCCAGCGAACAGCGTAACGATCTGCTCGCCAACCTCGAACGGCTTGTAGCGCGGCTGCTTCAGGAGCTCGGTCATGCGGGCACCATGGGTCAGCTGCTTCTGAGTAGCCTCGTCGAGGTCGGAGCCGAACTGCGTAAAGCCAGCGAGCTCCTGATAGGAAGCGAGGTCCAGACGGAGGTTGCCGGCGACCTGCTTCATAGCCTTGGTCTGTGCATCGCCACCGACGCGGGACACGGAGATACCGACGTCAACTGCCGGGCGCTGACCCTGGAAGAAGAGCTCGGACTGCAGGTAGATCTGACCATCGGTAATGGAAATGACGTTGGTCGGAATGTAGGCCGAGACGTCGCCGTCCTGGGTCTCGATGATCGGCAGTGCCGTCATGGAGCCGTAACCGTTCTTCTTGGACATCTTGACGGCACGCTCGAGCAGACGAGAGTGCAGGTAGAAGATGTCGCCGGGGTAGGCCTCGCGTCCGGGCGGACGATGCAGCGTCAGCGACATCTGACGGTAGGCCACGGCCTGCTTGGACAGGTCGTCGTAGATGACGAGCACGTGACCGCCGGGGTTGGTCTCGCTGGCGGGCTTACCGTCCTCGCCGTTGTACATAAAGAACTCGCCGATAGCGGCACCGGCCATAGGCGCGATGTACTGCATAGGGGCGGAATCGGCAGCGGTGGCCGAAACGATGATGGTGTAGTCGAGCGCACCGTGCTGAGCGAGGGTCTCGCGGATGTTGGCAACCGTGGAGGCCTTCTGGCCGATGGCGACATAGATGCAGACCATGCCCTTGCCGCGCTGATTGAGGATAGCGTCGATGGCGATGGCGGTCTTACCGGTCTTACGGTCGCCGATGATGAGCTCACGCTGACCACGGCCGATAGGCACCATGGAGTCGATGGCCAACAGGCCGGTCTGAACCGGCTCGCACACCGGGGTACGGTCGATGACACCGGGGG
>CABUWR010000206.1 GCA_902495265.1 uncultured Collinsella sp.
TATCGACGGCGAGCAGCATATTCAGTTGTGAAGGCATACGACGAGCCATGTACCATCCAAAAAGTTAAAGCTCGACGGTCACCGAAGCGGGATCCTCCCCCACCAGCTCGGCCAGCATGGGAAGTGCCACGGCGAGCGTCTCGCGAATCGTTCCGTTGTTGGAAAAGCCGGCGGCGGCATGATGCCCGCCACCGCCAAAGTTGGCAGCGATCTCGGACACATCGAGGTCACCCTTGGAGCGCAGGTTGCCGCGCACCTTGGTATCGCCCTCGATGCCCTTTAGGAACAGGCAGACCTCAACGCCCATCACCGAACGCACCACATCGACCAGACCGTCGCACTCATCCGAAGTGACGCCGCAGGCCTCGAGGTCGCTCTGGTACGCATAACTATATGCCACACGACCGTGCGCCACGGTCTTGATACGACCCATAACGATGGACTTGAGATGCAAGAACTCTACGCGCATGCTCTGGTAGACCTCGAGCGCGACGCGCGCCGGATCGGCACCGTGCGCGACCAGGCGCGAGGCGGCATGGAACGCAGCAGCATCGGCGTTTTGGTACTGAAAACGACCGGTATCGGTCACCAGGCCGCACAGCAGGCAGGTCGCGACACCGTTGCGAGCCACAATGCCGCAATTGTCTAAAAAGCGGTCGATGATCATGGCGCAGGCCGCGGCGCCGACGCACCTCAGGCTCAGCTCGGCAAATTCCTCACGCGCCGGATGGTGATCGAAGCACACCACATGAGACGAGCGGCGGAGCACCTCAGCGGAGTTGTTCAGACGCTCGACGACCGGCACGTCCACCGAGATGAAAAGGTCCGGATTGCCGGTATACGCAGATGCGGGCACCAGACGGTCGGCGCCCTCCATAAAGCGGTAGATGCGCGGAACCGGGTCATCGTCTGCCAGCAGCAGGGCAATGTCCTTGTTGGGGAAAAACTTCATAAGCGATAAGCCCAGACCCAGCACGGAGCCCAGGGCGTCACCATCGGGAGACGTATGTCCCGAAATCGCAATGGAGGACGCACCCTCGATGAGCTCGAGGATGCGTCGCTGAATATCTGCAGACTCGCACGATGCGAGGTCGGCGGAATTACTCATCTAAAGCTGCCTCCCGGGCGGCATCCGCTATGGGATAGCCGTCCTCGTCCTTTTCGATCGCAAGCGTGGCGGGAACGTTTTCCAGCGCACGCGTGATGCGCTCGGCCTCATCGGTCGAGCGATCGATGCGAAAATCGAGCTCGGGCGTGACGCGCCAATCGAGCGAGCGGGCCAACAGGCTACGAATGCGGCCCTTGGCGCTGGCGAGCGCCTCCATGACCTCCTCGTAGCGGCTCGCGTCGCACGACACGTACACGCGCGCGAACGAACGGTCCACCGCGACCTCGACCGCGGTCAAGGTGACCAGGTCGAGACGCGGATCGGAAACCTCAAAGAGCAGGATATAACCGAGCTTCTCGCGAAGCTGCTCGCCCAGACGGCGGGTTGCCTGCGTTTGCTTCATAGCGCTACCCCCCCCCTACTCGGTACGGGCAACCTGGTCGATGCGGTAGCCCTCAATGGTGTCGCCAGGCTTGATGTCCTGGAAGTTCTCCAGGCCAATACCGCCCTCGGAGCCGCTCTTGAGGCTCTTGGCCTCGTCCTTGTAGTGGCGCATCGAGGCGATTTTACCGTTGAAGACCACGATGCCGTCGCGCACCAGGCGCACAGAATCGGTCGCGGCGATCTCGCCCTCTTCGACGCGGACACCGGCGGCGATGCCGACCTTGGGCACCTTGAAGGTGTCCAGAACGGTCGCAGTACCCGTGGAGACCTCGACCTCGGTGGGCTTGAGCATGCCGATGCGGGCAGCGTCGAGTTCCTCGAGGCACTTGTAGATAACGTCGTAGCAACGAATCTCGACGCCCTCGCGCTCAGCGGCGGAGCGGGCCTTGCCGTCGGGACGCACGCCAAAGCCGATGATGATGGCGTTGGAGGCGTCGGCCAGGACGACGTCGGTCTCGTTGATGGCACCGACAGCGGAGTGGATCGTGTTGATGCGGACCTCGGACTGATCCATCTTGTCGAGCGAGTCCTGAAGGGCCTCGATGGAACCCTGGACGTCGGCCTTGATGATCAGGTTGAGCTCCTTGACCTCGGCGTCGGCGATGGTCTCGAAGAGGTTCTCGAGCGTGACGTGCTTGACGCGGCTCTGCTCCTCGATACGGGCCTTGAGCGAACGCTCATCGGCCAGGGCGCGAGCCTCGCGCTCGTCCTCGAACACGCGGAACTCATCACCGGCGTTGGGCACGGACTGCAGGCCCAAGATCTCGACGGCGTCGGAGGGGCCGGCCTGGGTGACGGCGTTGCCCTTGGGATCGAGCATGGCGCGGACGCGGCCATAGGTGAGGCCGGCGACCAGCGTGTCGCCCACGTGCAGGGTACCGCGGGTCACAAGCACCGTGGCAACCGAGCCGCGGCCCTTGTCGAGCTTAGCCTCGAGGACGTTGCCCGAAGCGAAGGTATCGGGGTTGGCCTTGAGCTCGAGCACGTCGGCCTGGAGCAGCACGGTCTCGAGCAGGTCGTCGATACCGATCTTCTGCTTGGCCGAGATGTTGACGAACATGTTCTGTCCGCCCCACTCCTCGGGGATGATGCCGTACTCGGTGAGCTCCTGGCGCACGCGGTCGGGGTTGGCGCCCGGCTTATCGATCTTGTTGACGGCGACGACGATGGGAACGCCGGCAGCCTTGGCGTGGTTGATCGACTCGATGGTCTGGGGCATGACGCCGTCGTCGGCAGCCACGATCAGGATGACGATATCGGTCACCTTGGCGCCGCGGGCACGCATGGCCGTAAAGGTCGCGTGACCGGGGGTGTCGATGAAGGTGATCTTGCGGTCGTTGATCATGACCTGCGAAGCGCCGATGGCCTGCGTAATGCCGCCCGCCTCGCCGGCAGCGACGCCGGTGTGACGGATGGCGTCGAGGAGGCTCGTCTTGCCGTGGTCGACGTGACCCATGACGGTGACGACCGGGGCACGCGGCTTAAGGTCGGCGGGATCGTCGTAGAA
>CABUWR010000207.1 GCA_902495265.1 uncultured Collinsella sp.
AACTCCGAGCCGGTCATGCGCATGCGGTTGGGGTCATCGACCTTGGCGTTCATGCCAATACACATGATGACGTCCTGCACGGGCGCATCCTCGCGGCGCAGGTAGTGGAAGTCGTTGGTGGCGATGACCTTGACGCCCACCTGTTTGGCGATGTCGATGAGCGTGCGGTCCATCTGCTCGTCGGTCAGGCCGTTATCGGTGATAATGCCGTGTTCCTGGATCTCGATGTAGAAGTCGCCGGGGTCGAAGGTGTCGCGGAAGGTCTCGGCCCACTTGATGGCGCCTTCCATGTCACCGCGGTCGATGTATTTGGGGATGATGCCGGCGATACAGGCACTCGTGCAAATCATGCCCTTGGCGTGGCGGCGCAGGTTGTCGAGCGTCACACGGGGCTTGTAGTAGAAGCCCTGTACGGCGGCCTCGGAGACCGTCTGCATCAGGTTGACGTAGCCCTCCTGGTCCTTGGCCAGAAGGATCATGTGGTAGAGCTCGGGCTTGTGGTCGCGGGCGAGCGTCTCGTCCGGCGTAAAGTAGACCTCGCAGCCAAAGATGGGTTTGATGACCAGGGGCGGCTTGAGCTCGTCGATGTTGCCCTTCTCGTCCCACATGGCCATGTCCTTCACATACTGGGCATGCTCGCGCGGGTTTTCCTCGGGATCGGGCTCCACCAGCTCGTCGCGGCGGTCCTTTTCCAAGAAGGCCTTGTCGTGGCTCCAGGTTTTGTACTCGGGCGTGTTGTGGTTGACGGCGTCGCAGGCCAGCGCCAGGTCGGGCACGCCGTACATGTAGCCGTGGTCGGTAATGGCCACGGCGGGCATACCCAGCTCAACGGCACGGTTGACCATATCCTGGATACGGGTTGCGCCGTCGAGCATGGAGAAAACAGTGTGATTGTGCAGATGGACGAATGCCATGTGATGAGCTCCGATGCGGGTTCGTGTTCTGACTGAACGATTTTACCCCACGGCACGGACAGCACCCGAACCTAGCCAAACCCACACGGCTCCTCTTGCAGTTGCGGTGAAATAGTTCCCGCTTAGGCCATCTGGGCCACAATACAGGAACTATTCCACCGCAAGTTATCTGAGGGCTAGAGATTGTAGGTGACTACTTGGGGCTCGGCGGGTTCAACGAAGAGAGTCGGATCGGCCTGTTCCACGCGGACGAACTTGACGGTCACGGTCTCAAAGCCCGCCTTGTGCAGAACATCAGCGTAGACGCGCGCCTGCAGGGCGTGCTTCTCCTGCAGCTGTTCCGGCGTCTCATCCGGCGTGCCGCCCGTCTTGTAGTCGATGACCAGCGCGCATGACGAATCCGCCGGGTTCGTCGCCAAAGCGTCGATGGCGCCCTCGGCATAGGCACCGTAGCGAGCGATGTCCTCGTCCTCGCAGCCCAGCGAAAAGAACGGCACCTCGGCGCGAACGCACGGCCACGCGAGCAGGTCGGCACGAACAGCCGACTTGAGCCAGCGGTCCAGGGCAACGTCGAAGCGTTCGCGCTGCTCCGGCGTCAGGCACCACAGACGCGCCAGTGCATCGGCACGCGCGGCGGGCAGCGCATCGGCACCCATCTCGATCAGCCACTGGCAGGCGGCATGGAACGCCGAGCCCAGCGCCATGGGGTTGCCGGCGGGCTCAACGGCGGCAACGTCTGCATCCGTCATCTCGGAACCATCCGACTCCGCATCATCGCCGGCCTCGTCCATGGGCACGTGCGCCTCGGCGGCACGGTCCTCGGACTCGGCATGCAGCGCCGCGGCAATTGACGAGTAGCTGTACGAATCGCGCTCCGGATACGGGCAGGTGCCCATGCGCACGCCCGCTGCCTGGGGATACACGAGCTCAAATGCATCGGGCTCGGGGTCGGCAGGACCGGGAACGGCGGCGCGGGCATCTGCACCGGCACCCTCCGGCTCCGCATCGCCACGGACGAGCCTGCCCTCGGTATCCAGCGAAGCGTTGGCCTCAAACGCCTGCTCGCCAAAGATAAAGTTCGCAAGCGAAATGAGCTCGTAGTCGCCCGGCCGGGAGTTGTCGAACACCAGGCGGTCGGCATCGAGCTGCGGCATGTCCAGAGCGTCGGTCGGCAAAATACGGCGCAGCACGTCATAGGTCAGATCGGTCTCGACGTCGAAGGTCGGCGCCGTCACCTTGCCACGGCTCACGCCGGCATCCATCGCCAGAATGACCAGCTCTCGCGCACGCGTCATGGCGACATAGAGCAAACGAGCCCGCTCTTCGAGCGAAAGCTGCAGGTCGTCGTTGCGCAGGCGAGCAAATGCCTCAGCGGGAGAACCCGTCGCGCAGACGTCCTCCATGAGCTCCGGCGGCAGCCATAGCGACGTGCCCTTGCCCTTAAACGCATGCTCAAACTGCTTTTTAACGTCGTCGCCCTTCACAAAAGTTCCGTCGACGAGCTTAACGCCGTCGAAGCGTGCCGGCAGTGCCACGACCTGCGCTCCGCCCTCAACGCGACCCATCTGAGCCGCACCGGACGATTTGCGCACGCCAAAGCACTCCGCGACCGCCACGACCGGATATTCCAGACCCTTGGAGGCATGCACCGTCATGATGCGCACCGCGCCGTCACCCTCCTCGTTGAGGGCACCCGGGGCTTCCTTGCCCGCCAAGAAGCGGTCGAAGGCCAGCGCGATGGAACGCGGCGAGTTGCCGAACTCGGCCTCCGCCTCGGCCACGGCGTCGAGCGCCTTGAGCACGTTGGCGGCAATGGCCTTGCCCTCGGGGCCGCGCTGCGCCAGACGCACGAACCAGCCCGAAGCGTTGACCACGTCGCGCGCGATCGCCGCGAACGAATCGCGGCCCACACGACGAAGCGCATACCGCAGCACCTCGCGGGCGCGCGTCACGAGCGGCAAGTCTTGCAAACCCGGCACATCGGAATCACTCATGATGCCCACGTCGATATTCCGGCGCGAGGTCTCCCCCGTCTCGCTATCGAGCTTGGTCGCCAGCGCCAAAAACTCCTGGGCGCCCAGCGCAAACATCGGCGAGGCCAGCAGCGGCATAAGGCCCTGCGCCGTATCGGCCGGATTG
>CABUWR010000208.1 GCA_902495265.1 uncultured Collinsella sp.
GAGGCGTTGCTGTAGCGTCTGCGGAAAGTGCGCCCCGTTTCGAGCGCTGATTCCGGGATGCGCTTTCCGGTTGAGAGCTCTATCGGAAATGACATCCCGTTTCGAGCGCTGATTCCGGGACACGGTTTCCGGTTGAGGGCTCGACGGGAAAGTGGGGACCAGTTTGAGCTTGAAATCTGGGACGCGCTTTCCGCCGGCGGGCCTGCCCCAGTCAGTCCTCCAGCTGCGCCCATTCGTGTGGGTCGTAGATCTTTACGTGCTTGTCGGGCGTGTCGCTCCAGTACTCTTCGTCCATAAAGGGCAGATATGCCTGAATGCCGGGGCAGATAAACGGAATCCGTTGCCGCTGCAGGCGCTCGCGCTGCCGCCGCTCCAGGTTCGCCTCGGATATGACGGTCGGCATGCCGGACAGCTCGACGAGGCTTGCCTGGATGCGCTTGAGGTCGGGGAGCGCCGCATGCCACGACATCCGCATGATCAAAAATGAGGCGCGGCGGTAGTTTGCCTGCATCACCGTGATGGCGGGGCGCAGTGTGGGATGGATTTTGTCCCGCTCGGGCCAAAGGTCAGCAGTGATCTCGAGGCCCAGGGTCTCCCATAGGTAATCAAGCTCTTCGTCCATGGCGCCTCGATATCTACGCGATCATTGATACTTCGATTGTGTTGCCTGGTGCTATCGTTTTCGCGGTAGAATCTGCCAACGGTTGACGGCTACCGCTCGCGGCGTTTTGCTCTTCGTGTACAGCGGTCGGCTTCACAGGTCCTTCACGGCTTGGACAAAATTAGGCCAATTTGACCGAATTTCAAAAAAGTCAAAATTGGGGCTTGCGTCATGGCGGGACTTCCCGTATATTTCTTTCTTGCGCAAAGGCACAGCCGAGCGCAGCAATGCAGTCATTGGGATGTCGTCTAATGGCAGGACAGCGGATTCTGGTTCCGTCAATGGGGGTTCGACTCCCTCCATCCCAGCCATTGCATTTGCTACATATGGCCCGTTCGTCTAGCGGTTTAGGACGCCGCCCTCTCAAGGCGGAGATCACCAGTTCGAATCTGGTACGGGCTACCCACAAATGAATGCCCGGGCCTCGCAAGAGACCCGGGTTTTGTGTATCGACCGTATATACGGCGTCTGCCGTGTTTCGCTCAGATCGAGGAGTAGCCATGGATTTGCCCATCAGCTTGCAAGACATCACGTATGCCGAGAACTATCTGGCGCAGGGCGACCTGGCTACGGCGACGCCGCTGTTGGAGCGCCTGGTGGAGCTCGCCGAGGAGTATATCGACGCCGAGTGCAAGACGGAGGAGAAGCGCCAATACTTTAGCTTCGATAGCAAGTTTGAGCGCTTGGCCTATCGTCGCGTGGAGAAGGATCCGCGCGAGCTCGTGCAGGTCGAGGTGCCGTTTGACCGCCTGTATTCTGACATGGCGTTTGCCTACATTCGCCAGCAGGATTATGTGAGCGCTCGTAATGCCCTGATGCAGGCTGTTCGTTGGGACCCCATGAACTGCAACTATCGCTTGGACCTGGCCGAGCTGTTCCGCGCGCTCGATGACAAGCAGGAATGGGCATCGCTCTCGTTTTCGGTGCTGGAGCGTGCGAGCGACGGCAAGTGCGCCGCCCGCGCCTATTCCAACCTGGGCCAGTACTTCTTGGAGCCCGAGACCGAGAATGTCTCGGCCGCCGTGGGTTGCGCGCGTCTGGCACTGCGCTTAGCGCCCAACGATGCACACACGACGCGCCTGCTCAACAAGATTCATACCACCTATCCGGATGCCGCCGAGGAGAGCGACGAGCACGTGATGGGTGAACTGGCCCTGCAAGGCGTGCCGACCTCGCCTTCGGCCGAGATTGCCATCTGCCTGATTATGTGCGCGACCGATGCTGCAAGCGACGGCGACAAGCAGGAGGCGACGCGCCTGACGGTGCGTGCTCGCGACTTGGTGGGCGAGGAGGCCTGCGCGGCGATTATCAAACTGGTGCGCGAGAGCGACGCCGAACTCAATGCTGAGCGCAAGGCAAAGCGCGACGCCGCGGGCTCAAACGTCGATGGAGCCAAGGAGGCCGGCGATGCCCAGTAAGCGCGAACGCAAGCTCATCTCCAAGAATCGCTCGGCACACCACGAGTACTTTATCGATGAGACCTTTGAGTGCGGCATTGAGCTGAGCGGCACCGAGGTCAAGTCGATTCGCGAGCGCGCCTGCCAGATCACCGATACGTTCGCACTGATTCGTGGCGGCGAGTGCTGGCTCGTGGGCCTGCATATTCACCCTTATAGCCATGGTGGCGTGTGGAACCGCGACCCTGATCGCCGCCGTCGTCTGCTGCTGCACCGCAAGGAGATTGACTTTCTCGACGGTAAGCTACGTAATCGCGGCTATGCCCTGGTGCCGCTGGAACTCTACTTTAATACCGACGGCCGCGTAAAGCTGCTGCTGGGCCTAGGCCGCGGCAAGAAGCTTTACGACAAGCGCGAGGATATGGCCAAGCGTGACGTTCAGCGCGAGATTGACCGCGCGCTTAAGGAGCGTAATCGCTAGGCGCTCTGTACAAGTTGCGGTGGAATACGGACTGTTTTGCCTGTTTGAGGGGCTATTCAGTCCCTATTTCACCGCAACTGCGGGCGTCTCATCTTGCTTACTGTTCTGGCACATATGTCTCAAAAGCGGCGTCCGTTATGGGCGCCGCCTTTTTTTCAAGACTTTAGTCTGCTGGCCGCGCAGCGGCCAGCTTTAAACCACCCGCTACGCGGGTGGAGACAAACGGCTTTACAAAGCCACCCCTCCGACCGATATTGACGATTGTTCAGGCCGTCAAGAACTCGAGTCGAAGGGGTGGTCGCCATGGCCCAGAAGGCCTACAGCCTTTCCCACACGAAGTGGATGTGCAGGTACCACATCGTGTTCACGCCGAAGTATAGGCGCAAAGTGATCTACAACCAAATCAGGAGCGACATAGGGGAGATCCTCAGGAAGCTGTGCGAGTACAAGGGGATCGAGATAATCGAGGGGCACCTGATGCCCGACCACGTGCA
>CABUWR010000209.1 GCA_902495265.1 uncultured Collinsella sp.
CCCTCGTTCGGTCAGACGCGCCGCCGCGTTTTGTTTTTGTGCCGTATAATGACCACTACCTATGACGCGATACAAAAGAAAGGTGTTTGCCCATGCAGGCACAGAAGGCGGAGGGAACCCGCGACCTTATCGGCGCCGAGATGCGCGCCTGGCAAAAGATGCAGCAGATTGCTGCCGGCGTGTTCGAGCCGTTTGGTTTTAAGCCCATCGAGACGCCCGCCATCGAGCAGGTGGACGTGTTTGTCCACGGTATCGGCCAGTCGACCGACGTCGTGCGCAAGGAGATGTTCCGCGTGTTTAGCGGCGCCAACCTGGAGCGCGTCTTTACCGAGGGTACCGATACCAAGCTCAAACCCAAGCAGCGCCTGGCGCTTCGTCCCGAGGGCACGGCCGGTGTGGTGCGTGCCGTCGTGGAGAACAACCTGGTGCCCCAGGGCTCCACGCCGTTTAAGGCCTACTATGCCGAGGCCATGTTCCGCGGCGAGCGTCCCCAGAAGGGCCGCCTGCGCCAGTTCCACCAGGTGGGCATCGAGTGGCTCGGCGCTCCCGATCCGGCGGCAGACGCCGAGTGCATCATCATGCTCATGGAGTTTTACAAGCGCCTGGGCTTCGATCTTTCCAAGCTTCGTCTGCTCATTAACTCGATGGGCGACGCTCAGTGCCGTCCGGCTTACCGCGAGCAAGTCAAGCAGTTTATCCTCGATCACGCAGACGAGATGTGCGATGAGTGCCGCGAGCGCGCCGAGCTCAACCCGCTGCGTGCCTTTGACTGCAAGAACGACCACTGCCGCGAGATCATGGCCGAGGCTCCGCTGATGGGTGACAACCTGTGCGATGAGTGCCGCGAGCACTACGAGCAGGTCAAGCGCTATCTGGATGCCGCCGGTATCGAGTATGTCGAGGATCCCACCTTGGTGCGCGGCCTGGACTACTACACCCGTACTGTCTTTGAGGTCGAGGCCCCTGGCGCCGGCGTCGGCTCCATCGGCGGCGGCGGCCGCTACGATGGCCTGGTCGAGCTCGAGGGTGGCAAGCCCACGGCGGGCGTCGGCTTTGCTGTCGGTTTTGAGCGCGCCCTGCTGGCCCTGCAGGCCTTTGGCAGCGATTTGGGTGCCGATGAGGCCCCGTGCGTCTATGTCGCCAACGCCGGCAAGGAGCTGCGTCAGAACGTCTTTGCCATTACGCAGGAGCTTCGCGCCGCAGGTATCGTGACCGAGGCCGACTATCAGGGTCGTTCGCTCAAGGCCCAGTTTAAGCAAGCCGATAAGGTAGGCGCCAAGCTCATCTTGGTCCTGGGTGGCGACGAGCTTGCCGCCGGCAAGGTCAAGGTGCGCGACATGGAGAGCCACGAATAGGTTCTTGCCGATCTGGCCAACGTCGTCGAGGCGGTTCGCGAGCGCCTGTAGCGCATCTTTTTGAGCTTCGGGCCTGCTAACGTGCCCTGCTCATGGAGAGCGATTGTTACGGGGGTGTTTCGCTTTTATGCGGAATGCCCCCGTTTACGTATGCCGCCCACCGAGAAATACGACCATTTAGGGCAAAAACCTTTGCAATGCAGAAAATACTTTTGTGTGGTAAAGCGCAATCAGTGTCGAAAGTATTTCTCAAGCGCCTATAATGAATACCGCATGTTACGTGCATAGAAGGAGGAATGGGAGGAAACGTGGCTGAGAACCTAAGCAACCAGTCTGTACCCGAAGCCGCGGCGCGCGTCGCTGCCGTGGTCAACCGCCTCGTTAACCGAATCGGCTCGAATGCCGAGTCCAGGGAGCGTCTCGCCGAGATCGAGATCCCCGAGGAGCTGCGCGACAATCTGGCGCTGTTCTTGCGCCTGGAGCGCCGTGTGCTTAGCGAGTATGATCCCGAGATCGCGGACCTGTTCGACAAGATTTTGACAGCCGAGATTGTGGTCAATGCCGGCAACCCCGGTACCTGCGCTGCCGACGAAGCCGTCGACGAGCAGGGCGTGCCCACCGCCGACGAGCCCACTGCCGTGGCATTTCGTGAGGTCGTCGATTTGATCGACAGCCTGCCGCTCGATAAGCAGCAGGTCATCGTTCGCGCCTTTACGAGCTTTTTCCATCTGGCAAACCTGTCGGAGGAGAACTACCGTGTGGCGCAGCTGCGCGAGCGCGAGGCCGGTGCGTCGACCGATACCGAGGTCGATCCTGCCAACGAGCTTACCGTTGCCTATCACCAGCTGGTGAATGAGCTGGGTGTCGAGGGTGCCAACGAGCTGCTCGACAAGCTCGAGTTCCACCCTGTCTTTACCGCACATCCCACCGAGGCCCGTCGTAAGGCCGTCGAGGGCAAGATCCGCCGTATCTCCAACCTGCTGGAGGAGCGTCCGCGTCTGGGCGGCTCCGACCTGGTGGAGAACGAGCGCCATATGCTGCAGGAGATCGACGCCCTGGTGCGTACGAGTCCCATCGCGCTCAAGAAGCCCACGCCGGTCGAGGAAGCCGATACCATCATCGACATCTTCGATAACACGCTGTTCGACGTTATCCCCGTTATCTATCGTCGTTTTGACGATTGGGTGCTGGGCGACAAGGCCGGTACTGTGCCGCCGCTGTGCCCGGCGTTCTTCCATCCCGGCAGCTGGATCGGTTCCGACCGCGACGGTAACCCCAACGTCACCGCCAAGGTGAGCCGTGAGGTCGCCGCCAAGTACTTTACGCACATGGTGCTCAAGCTCGAGGACAAGTGCCGCCACATCGGCCGCAACCTCACGCTCGAGGCTACCTACAGCAAGCCGTCGGCCGAGCTCATTAACCTGTGGAACCATCAGGTCGAGATGAGCCCTCGTTACACGGCCCGCGCCGAGCTGATCTCCGAGCACGAGCCGCATCGCGCCGTCATGCTCGTCATGGCCGACCGCCTGAACGCCACCGTCCGTCGTATCACCGACACCATGTACCACAGCGCCGACGAGTTCCTGGATGACCTGCGCGTCGTCCAGCGTTCGCTGGCCGCCTGCGGTGCCGTCCGTGCTGCCTACGGCCCGGTCCA